>JAFTRF010000108.1 GCA_017462405.1 Clostridia bacterium
ACCACCTTTCTAAAATTGACAAGTAAAAAAGGATATAGCTATGGCGTGCGCACGCTCACCATACCAATATCCCCAAACGATTTTAGTTATTCCGTCAATTTTGGTGACACTTTATAAACCACAATGGGCTCAAGATGCTCTTATAGTATACAACAAGATTTTGCAATTGTCAATGATTTTTTGCAATTTTTCAGATTTTTTAATCCGATCGGACGATGATGTGATTGAAGCCCGGACGGAGCACTTCCGTGCGGTCTGCAATCCGGAGTTCTCCGGCACACCGGGCAAACACTACCCATTCCGTGACCGCCGGATCTTCGCTGCTCCAGCCATCCCCCGTGCTGTGGCAGTTATACGCCAGCCAGCCCTCTGCTGTCTCATGCAGAAACGCTTTTCCGAATACCGTTTCCATCAGGCACTTGAAATGCTCGTGTACATCGTTGTCGCAGCTGCCGCCGTACACCGCATCCCAGCATTCCGGCCGGTTCCACGGGTCCAGATATTGCAGAATCCGGCGGCGTTCGTCCTGCCGCCACCAATGGGAAATCATCGGGAGATAGCATTCTCCCACCACAGCTTCCTCCATCATGATGCCGCCCGGTACCGAGCGCGGACTGAGCCGCATTCCCCGCACACAGGGGTCGGCGATGTAGCCCCAGTGCAAAACACCCCGGTCATCCACGCATTGCATGCAAGCTCCGATGGTATCCATCGTATCCCGCAGATATGCCGGATCCCCGGTCAACTGATACAGATAATAGGTGGCGTAATTCTTCCAGCCAGTCCAGCCGTGAGGGGTATTGAGCATATTGGCAAAGAAGTTTACATCGTAACGCGCCTCCCAGAAACGCGCCGTGCCACCCCGCACCCGACAGTCCGGAATCAGATGCTGCTGCAGACAGCGGTGCTTGCGCAGGATGTATACCGCCGCCTCCGTAAGCGTACTGCGCGCATCACCCTCCGGCAACTGCAGTGCCAGACAGCCAAGCTGCAGACTTTCACAGGTGAGCATTCCATCCTCAAAGGTCATCTGCCCCTCGGTGCCAATATTGTCCAGTACCCCGGCCAGTTCCCACACTGCCCGGACTGCGCTGTCCGTATGGACACGCGCCGCATCTGTCCGTCCGGCCTGCCGTTCGGCCGCCGCCAGTTCCAGCATGGACTTGGCCGGGTAAATCACGCAGGTGTAATGCATCCGGCGGCGTTTGCGGTAGCTGCCATCCTCCACCTGCGTGGCCATCAATCCCTCCGCCAGATCAGCCGCTTTATCCAGGTACGACGTCTTCCCCGTCAGTTCATAGAAATCTGCCAGCAGTGACAGCATTGTGGACGTATTTTGCAGGCGGATCACCAGTGTTTCCGGGTGCATCCGGTATTTTCCGTTTTCGCAGACCGTCATTACATGAAAAAAACGGTCAAACTCGTCCGTCAGCGCCCGGATGGAGGCCGGGGCGCCGTACTGCTTCTCGTACAATACCCGTGTAAAATAGCCGTACCAGCTTTCGCAGTTGGTGCCGGGCTTCTGCTGGCATTGTTTGGCCGACGCATTGGCGCAGGTCAGATAATACGACCACGGCCGCCGGACATAGACGGTCAGTTCGGCGCAGCCCGGTGCGGCAATGGTGTTGATGCCGTCCCGCAAAATGCCCGTGTACGGTTTGCCGTCGATGTACAGCGTTTCTCCCGGCTCCAGTGTGAATTTATTGACCTGCGGCACATGGATCCCGGCATATTTTTCTACAAAAGCAAATAACTCCGCTTCGGAAGCTACTTTTGCAAAATACAGGTCGCAATGCAGGGGCCGCCCGTCTGCATCCGGAGATACGGGATGACGCAGCGGCTGTGGGTCTGTATTGATAAAATCCACACTGACGGTATAGATCCGATGCCCTACGATGTCATTGTCGCAATCGCTGTATTCATTGCACCATGAAACAATGCCCGACGGCGCACAAATACCGAGCCGCTCGCCCATCGGCGTCATAAAGCAGCCCCAGAAACCTTGTTTTTCACATCGCATCGCCGTGGGAAAGAATTTCTCGTTCCACTCCGGATAATCGGTCATACAGCAATCAATGCCCAGCCGAAGCCCCAGCCTGCGGCAATTCAGCTTCTTCAACGGACGGATGGCCACAGACCAGTGCAGCAGCGCATCGGTTTCGTCTTCGGTCACGGTAAATTGCATCTGTTCCTGCTCATATGTACCAGTATGATATGGAATGATGGTGTTCCCGTCTGCTGTTTCGATAAAAAAAGCCCGGCAGTAGTCATCCGTGCGAACAGGAAAATTCATACAGGGATCCTCCTTTGGGTCACAGGTCATGTTATCAGCTTCAGCTCAGAGCAGCTACGAATGCTTTGCCCTCCGTTGATGCAGAGCCAAATTCTTCACATCACGCAAATTAACTGCATTCCGCTTCTTCCGCAATGGTCAGCCCGCTGGAATCATACATCACCTTTGCGTGGTTGGCTTTGATCAGTTCCCGATCCAGAACATTACCGGTACGTTTATCAATACGGGAACGATAAATTTCGCCCTTGCGGTATACACCATCAGCCGTCCGTACAAACCGTTCATTTTCCGTCTGAATGTGATATTTGAACGGCAAAGCCCGTTCGGCCCGCAATTCGCCGCACAAATGCGTATCGGTCACATATACCACAATCTGCCAAGTCATGTCCGTTTCATTTTTGAAGCGGTAATCCACATAATTGTACAGGATGGATGTTCCCGTACCAAACGGCACCTGCCGTCCGAAGTCCGGAAACAAATCCAACCCGTCGTGGTGATGATGCTCCGTGATGGTCAGCGGCGTGTGCAGAATCATCCAATGCAATAAATTGGTAAACTGGCACATCCCGCCGCCGATCCCGGATTCCACGCGCCAGTTGTTGATGGTCACGCCCTCCCGGTAGCCTTTGGCCGCCGTAGGATTTCCTACCAGATGCCAGAACGAAAAGGTTTCCCCCGGCCGGATCAACACTCCATTGACGTGCGGCGTACTCAGCGCCAGATTCACCGCTTTGTTTTCCTGTAGATCCATTTGCGTATTCCCCAATTTACGCCGGATCAGTGAAGTGTGCTTGTAAATCAGCACCGGCAGTGGCTCTGCACATTGTTCCCGTGCAAAATGCGGATGCATCCACGCATCCCGGATATGCCGCAGCAGCCGACATTTGCATACGGAGATCCGATAGGTCAACGGCGAAATTTCGCAGAATAATTTACGCATCCTGACTCCCCTTTTTTCTTTGCTTTGTATTTTTTATTTTATCATACTGTCGTAAAATCGTCAAGATTATTTTCAGTTCCGGCATATATATATGAAAAGGGAGCATCGCATTGTCTTGCGATGCTCCCTGTCCATTCCCATATTTCGCTGTCCATGCGTCCGTCTGTACGATATGCTTAATCAGTCGTCTGCTCTGTAATGTAATGAAACATCGAATATGCCAAAATGCTCTGTGCAGGCCAGTAGGTGTACGAACACAAAATCCAGACCAACCGGCTGCTTTTGCCAAACAGGCTGACCGCCAGCATCAGATCCGAAAACCAGAACATCGCCGCACCCAGCAGGGCCAGCCCCACGAACGTTCCTTTTTTACCGGACCGGTTCGAAGCAACTTTGCCAAACATCCCCGAAATGATCAGCGCATAGCCCACCAGAATGCCGCGCATCATCGCATCATTGATCTGAATGAACGGTGTGCCCAGCAGCAAAAACAGCGATACCAGCACAATCGGCAGAACAAAGCAAAGGTCCCGCTTGTTTGGCTTGTTCACCGCATAAAATGCCACCAGATACAGCAGGTGCCCCAGTGCAAACACTGCCACACCCAGCAAAAACTCAATCTGTAGCAAAACGTCGGCACACATTCCGAACAGTAGCCCTGCCGCGATCCACCGCGGATACACATTGTTTTTGCACCCGGTTTTATGCCCGTACAGCAAATTGACCGCGCCGATGACCACAAACCACAGGCTGGTCATTCCTTTGAGGAAAATTCCGCCGTGTACGTCGTAATAAATCAGCCCTGCGACCGCACCGATCATCAGCAGGATATTGATGACGTGAAATTTTCTCGTTATTTTATGATACATGATCGTTCCTCGCTTTTTTACAGTTCGTTCCGGTATTTTTCCACCAACGCATTGAACTGGGCTACATACTTGTCCAACCGCTTCTGATGCTGTGGCAAATCCAGCCCCGGCTTGCGAAAACCGCAGACCCGGACATCGTTCAGCATCGCGTCCTCCGTATTGTAGGCACACAGCGCGCTGCCGGTGAGGTGCGGATGTTTCGCCACCATCCACGCAATTTCCTCCGTCGTAAACATCCCGGCGTCAAAATCAAATCGTTCCAGCCGTGGCAGCGCACTCAGCACATCCACACGCCGGTCCTGCAGACGAATATTGTGCAGGCGCAGCTGTTTCAGTGCAGACATTCCCGCAAAACAGTCCAGTGACGCCATTGGTGTGTTGTTGAATATACTGCCGGAAAAGGACACATTCTCCAATGCAGGTGCCGTCCAGAGCGGCTCCGGTTTCAGCGTCATTTTCTTTGCATCCGCAACACGGATTGTGTTCAGTGCTGCATTTTTCTTCATATCCCATAACCTGTCTGCCCGGATGTTCCAGTACAGCGAAACTTCTTCCAGATTGGTCAGGTCCTCCAGCGGTGAAAAATCCTGAATCAGCTGGCACTTAAAAAAAGAGAGGTACCGGTAGCTCTTGCTGTAATGCTGTACGAAATATTCCAGACTCTGCTGGTTCATACCGCAGATCTCCAGTATTTCCGGGTGCTTTCCGGTCGCCATTTCATAATCCACGTCGTCGGGTGTCATGCAGCAGGGTGACAGCGCTTTCGTCCCCTTGATACTGTCGGGGCGCGAAATGAACAATCGTTTTTCTGTCTCGCTGGCATGAATGAAAAATTCCGAGGTCTTGCTTCGCATATTTTCCGGCTCCTTTCGGCAGGGCAGCAACAAATTCCACTATCAGTGTACCATACCGTTGGAAAAAACGCAACAAAAAACGGACGATGCGCAATCGTCCGTTTTTTATCAGGTATTTTTCATGATGACCGTGCCCACGCACTCGCTGACGTGCTCGCAGGCATCCACACAGGCTTCCAGACCGGCGTACACATCGCGCCATGCGATCCATGCCCGTACATCCATCGTGTCCTCCGACATTGCCCGCATGGACTTCAGGTACAGGCGGTCGCATTCTTCCTCCAGATCATTCAGCGCAACGATCTGGTCGTGGATCTTCTTCGAGCGCTTGAAATACTCGAATTCCGTCATCAGCGTATGCAGTGCATCGCAGGAACGCACGATCAGCTTGGCAAACTCCACCGCTGCCGGCTGAACCGAACGGACGTTGTTGATGTAGAACGTCTGCAGCACTTCCTCGATCTTGTCGGCCACATCATCCAGCTGCTGACTGAGCATAGCCAGATCCTCGCGGTCCACGGGGGTCACGAAAGCCTTGGCCAGCACCTGATTCATCTCGTGCTTTTTCTTGTCGGCACGATGCTCGATGGTGTGCATTTCGGCCACCATGTCGCCCAGCTTGTCCGGATTATAATTCTCCAGACAGTTCACCAGATAGTCAGCTGCTTCCTTGGACAGCGCCGCACTGGATGCAAAATTTTCGAAATAGAATTTATCACCTTTAGCCATTTTTCTTCCCTCTCTGTTAAGTGAACATAAACATAAACAATTTGGTCATCACGTAACCTACCAGACCACAGCCGGGGAACGTCAGCACCCACGTCATGACCATATCCTTCACGACGCCGAAGTTGATGGCCGACAGGCGCTTCACGGCACCGACACCCATGATGGAGGTCGTCTTGGCGTGTGTTGTGGATACCGGCAGGCTGAATACCGAGCAGAACAGCAGCGACAGCGCTGCGGCAATGTCTGCCGAGAAGCCCTGATATTTTTCCAGCTTCACCATATCCATACCCACGGACTTGATGATTTTCTTACCGCCCATGGAAGTACCCAGACCCATGACTACGGAGCAGACGATCATCAGCCAGATGGGGATGTGGATGTCCGAAGGCATCGGCTGTCCCTGCGACATATACACGCACAGCAGGATTACACCCATGAACTTCTGACCGTCCTGTGCGCCGTGCATGAAAGCCATAGATGCCGCACCCACGATCTGCGCACCGCGGAAGAACGGTTCTGTTTTGGGGCGATTCGCCTTGTAGAACAGCGCCGTGACCACCTTGCACACCAGCCAGCCCAGACCGAAGCCCAGCACCACAGAAATGCCGATGCCGTACACGACCTTGATCCATTCCGCACCGTTGACACCGTTGAAACTGTTGTGCAGCGCGATGGAACTGCCGGTCAGACCGGCGATCAGCGCATGGCTCTCGCTGGTAGGAATACCGAATACCCATGCTGCTACCGACCACGTCACGATGGCGAACAGTGCCGCACTCAGCGCAATGATGGCCAGATCCGGATCCGAGCCAAAATTCACCATTTTCGTGATCGTCTCGGCCACCGTCGCATTCAGCAAGGTCATCACAAATACGCCCAGAAAGTTGAATACCGCCGCCATCAGGATGGATGCCTTGGGCGGCATACACCGCGTCACCACGCAGGTAGCGATCGCATTCGGCGCGTCGGTCCAGCCGTTGACCAGAATAACGCCCAGCGTCAGCGTGACGGAAATAAACAGCAGCGGATTGGCCGTCATCTGATTCCAGAAAGCCAAAATTGAATCCATAAATATACCTCTCCTTCTGCAATCCTTCCGTGCATAAAAAGTGAAAAAGCTTCCGCAAAATATGCTCCGGAAGCCGCACGCACAAAGGGATTGACGGCGCTATTATAGCATATCCGCTCTGCAAAAGGCAAGGGCAAAACCGTCCAAAAAGTTTTTGGTTTTGCACCCTTTTTTACGGCATAAAAAAGGAGACTGCAAAAAACTCTGCAATCTCCGCGCAATTTATACGGTCGCCGCCTCAGAATCGCACACCATTGTCTACCTCATGAAAGATGTATGCAACGTGTTTCTCGGCTTTTTCCGCCCAGTTGTCCGCCGTCAGGTGCTTTATCCGACCTGATTGGATGCCGTGGTAGCATTCTGTCAGATGATACAGCGGACGGCCGTTGGCTTCAGCCGTACAGCCGTAGGTCATTTCACATACGTAATGCATCTGACCTGCCCGGACCAGTTCAATGCGGCGCACCTTCTTTTCGAAAGGCATTGCCGCACCGCCGGACGGCTTTTCTTCGGCCGACAGTACCCGCACCACCTGCATTTCCTCCGGGCGTCCCTGTTCTGTCCGGAACCAGTCGCACAGGGCGTATTCGAGGTCCGGGCCCTGCGGCAGAATCGACCGGTAAAAGTCTTCCACTTCTTTTGTTTTCAGCAAGCGTTTGTCGCCCTGCGTCTGGATCATCTCTGCCGGGATCTCATAGTCAATGCCGCCGGCAGCCATCCGGTTCGGGTAGCCGTCGTTGCTGATTTCCAGATAATACTTGTCGTTCAGCCGTCCCACACGCACCAGATCGCCGTGCATTCCGGGCGCACCCCACAACCACCGCCATTCGACGTCGTTGATGTTGCGGTAGTCGCCCCTTTTGTACACATACGGTCGCTGCTGACTCTGACCGACATAGCTTTGGATTTGTTCGCGGATTTTCGTCTTGTAGACCGACAGCGTCTGCATTGCATTGTCAAGGGCAGTCTGATCGCCGCACGACGCCCACGGAAGGTGCACCTCGCGTTTCTGGTTGTTGGTAAAGGTCAGCCCGTCCGCACCTTTCCGGATTTCGACCAGCCGGTTGATGCTTTTGCCCTCCCGCCAGCGGATCCGGTATCCGTCACTCAGCACACACCGGTGCAGCACGCACACACCCCACGGCAGTACGGCACTATGCCCCAGGCGGGTCTTGTCGGCCGGGTCTGCATACTGCGTCACCTCGTCCCATGTGACCGGCTCCTTGAGGACATACCATGTCCGCGCCACGCGGGCCCCGTCGTACTGTGAAAGGATG
>JAFTRF010000109.1 GCA_017462405.1 Clostridia bacterium
ATGCCGGCCACAGTCATGGATCCCATCGCCAGTTCTCCGATCCGCGCAACATAATATAGCAAAGGTGAGACATCTGCAAGAACCGCCAGTTCTCTCTGTCCGTCGGTGTACACATTCAACGAACAACCGAGAAATGCACTGATCAGACATCCCAAGCCCAAGCCACAAAAGGTCATGAGAAAGCCGGAGCACAGCGAAGTGATATAGTAGGATACAGCATAATTGTCAGCACCGCCGCGGATGGACCAGAAATAAAGCATACGCGTATTTTTGTCATCGGTACCGGTCATGGCATAGGCCAGCGGCGGCAGTGCCAGAAAAAACAGCAGGTCCAGGTAATATACAGGCGCTGCCATATATTCAATGGCTTCACTGATGGCATGAGCCTCTCCATGGCACAGCAGCACGAGGCCCAGTGCCTGCACAGCGATGCCGAAATACAACGCCGGGCTGGAAATCATCCGGCGCATATGCGCCCCTAAAATATAGTTTTTCATTGTATTCCTCCCATAAAATTGCGACCGTCGGAATATCATATTCGTTTTCGGAGTTCTGCCGGTTTATTTCGCCGTCTGTCCCCAGCTATTGTAGCGGTGAATGTATTGTTTTCCGGAAGTACTGCCGTTCCAACCTTGTCCGGACATTTTGGTACCGGTACGCGCATCCACATAAAATTGTTGTACCTCATAATAACCGGTCACTTCATCGCAGTATTCTCCAAGTTGTCTCAACTGAAATTCCAGAATAGTATCATTGGTTGTCGGGTACAGAAACAGAAGTTTCCAGTAGCCTTCGTGCTGTCCGACATAATTGAGGCTTCCTGCCCCTTCCGTTATTCCTGTGGGTACGAGTTCAAACCACATATCGGCTAAAATTGCACCGGGTTCGTACCAATCTGCGATTGCCGCCCGATAGGCTTCCTCGGCGGTACAAGGGGTGTATACATTGCCGGTTTGCTCCGCTACCGTGCCGAAAGAAATATGCGCTGAAATCAAACCGTCTTCGTCATACAAAAAATATGCAAAACTGTCCGAATTGCGGATTCCCGCAGGTTTGCGGTCCGGTGCAATCTCATATTCAACAATGTAAAGTGGCCCGGTCGGAAGTTCCGGATAATGCTGATAGGACAGCGCCGCCAATCGGTCGAAATCCGACGGCATGTAACCGGCGGAATAACGGATTTTGAAGGACCCGACACTCAGATCGCGCAGGATCCGTGCCGAGTCTTGCTCTGCTGCCTGCAGTACCTCCCGGTCTGCTGACTTGGAGCGCATTGCCGATCGCAGCGTTCCTTGAATGGCACTTTTATAATACATGAACGTCTTCAAATATGAATATCCGTTTCCATTTTGGGCACCACTTTGGTACCGCAATCCAATACAATCCGTTTGCAACGACCCGATCCACTTGCCATTTTCCATGCCATTTGTCAGCGAATAGGTGCGCAGATACTCTTTTCCATCCGTCGTGCTTTTGACTTCATAACCATAGCCGGTTTCCCGGAGTTCCGAGGGGCGGTCACCAAAGAACGCTGTCTGGAACTGCTTCGGGTCCGTGACCGGGCAGTAAAAGCTGGCATTGTAAGTACCGGCTTCTTCCGGACCCTTTAACTGTTCCAGTACCACCCGTTTAACAATTTCGTCCTTCTTCACCAGCGGTTCCTCGGTTGCCGCACAGCCGGTCAGCGTCAGCAGCAGTACCAGCATGAGCAGCAGTGCGAGTAGTTTTTTCATGGTATTTCCTCCTTGTTCTGAATGATGGTGTTGGGTTTACAGGCTGTTGGGGTGATTGGGACGAGCAGCCTCAGGACGCCGTCCTCACGGCCGTCCGGCGGACACTTCGACCAGCCCCGCCGCCATCGCAAGCACCTGCTCCGGGGTGACTTTCGGATCGTATACCTCCAGCATCAAGGTATAATCCGTCGTCCACAGCAGCACGATATGCTCCTGACAAACAAACAACTGCCCGCGATACCGTCCCACACGCACGGATTTCCCCGGTGCGCTGTCCACATTGAGTTCCAGACCAGTGTTGAGGGTGTCCTGCATCAGCACGA
The DNA here is from genome assembly GCA_017462405.1 of Clostridia bacterium. GTDB lineage: Bacteria > Bacillota > Clostridia > Oscillospirales > Acutalibacteraceae > RGIG4076. Next base: position 2,057 of record JAFTRF010000109.1, read on the forward strand.
TTTTATTGCCCTGTGGGTTCGTCCACGTCGTATAGGATTCCAGGTCGCTCCAGCGGTCCCATTGCTCCGTCAGCGTGTATCCCTCAGGAAGCAGCGACAATGTGAATCGTTGTTCGAGTATCTCCGGATATACATACCCCATCTGCGGATGGATCGATGCATGGTGCCTCCCGTTGTGCGACTCGATGATAATTTTCGTCTGCCCGGCAGAGGCCGGCGGCTTGGCCATACCGGTGAAGAACACCAGCATCGCCGCCATCATGAAG
>JAFTRF010000006.1 GCA_017462405.1 Clostridia bacterium
GCTGGGGAAGGTGGCCGCATTATCTTCGAAAACGCTGCCGCAGGCGAGTCGGAAGAGGTTAGAGACTGCGGCCACACAAATCCGTAACTTGACCGCATTGCCTTTGGGGAGGGTGCCGAGCGCAGTGAGGCAGAGGGGGACATGCCACGCCAACGCACGCTTTTGATCCGACTTTTTGAAGGAGGAAATCATGAAAAATCGTATTTTTGCGGTATTGCTGAAACGCGCTTTCTGCATTCCGCTAATGTATTGCAGTATTGCAATGTTTCCGGTTTTATTGCAGATCCCGTTGAGCGGGCTGACCGGAAAGGTCGATCATCTGTCCGCATTTCATGTGCTCAGTTGGGCCATGATGGGCAATATGGGCATTTTCATGTTCCTGCTGTGCCTGCTTCCGGCGGTGCCGTTTACGCAAACCGTCGTGGACGATTCCGACAACAATCTGATCTACTTGTGGGCCATCCGCGCCGGAGCAAAGTCCTATGCAGCGGCTTATTTCATGACAGTGCTGCTGACGGGCTTCTGTACGGTGTTTCTGGGATCGCTGCTGTCGCTGGGCATCATGACCGCATCGGGCTATCCGCTGTTGCCGAACGTCGATCAGGCAAACTACGGAGACTTGCTGCAAAACCAGCCGGTGCGGTACGTCCTGTACAACCTCGTCACGTGGTCCTTGGGCGGTACCGCGATGGCGGCCATTGCTGCTGCGGCGGCCACCGTATTCCGGCACAAGGTTGCGGCACTGGCTTCTCCGGTGTCGGTGTACATCATTTTGGTACGGTTGCTGAACTACCGCAATCCGCTGGATGTCAACAAACTGCTGTCCGGCGGTCAGACGTTGCTTGGAAACACACCGGACCGCATGCTGCTGGGGCAACTATTGATTGCAGCGCTTTATTGCGCTGTCTGCGGATGTGTGGTCATATATCAAATCAAACGGAGGGTGAATCATGGATAATTTTCGGAAAAGCGTATGCTGTGCCATGGTCAATTTCCGCAAATGGCACCACAGCCCGACGATGTATGCCGTGTGGGCGGTCATGCTGTTGTTTGCATGGTACACCCACGGCGACCTGACACGGTTCTGCATGGAAGCGAATATGACCATCAGCCCGTGGGTACTGCCGTTTTACATTGCCAGCGGCAACTACATGATCATGTACGTAGGCATGGTGATCCTGCTTTTTGCGGCGGCACCATTTACGGACCTGCAAAGCCCGTTTGTGCAGATCCGCACCGGTCGGCTCAACTGGTTCTGGGGACAGGTACTGTACATCCTGCTGACCGCCATCGTATTTCCGCTGATGCTCTATGCCAGCCAGCTGCTGATTCTGGCCCCGGCGGTGCGTTGGTCAACCGACTGGGGCGGTGTCATCCGTTCACTGGCAATGGATGCATCTCTGCCGCAGAAGTACGGTCTGCAGGTGGCACTGTATTTCCCCAAAGCGGTGATCCAGAACTGTGAAGCCATTCCGCTGACGATGCAGACCTTGGGCTTGATGATGGTCAATACGGCGATGATCGGTTTTATCATCCTGCTGTTCAACGTAACGATCCACAAAATCGGCGGTGTATGCGCGGCCTGTGCGTTGCTGAGTTGGTCGGCGATGACTTCCCACGGCATCGGCATCATGCTGTTTACCGAAGCCATCCGGAGGTATGCGGTCTGCCTGTGGCTGAATCCGCAATGGCTGGCACCATTGTCCAAGGGATGTTTCACCATTGGGCAGGTGCTGGCCATCCAGCTGACGCTGATTCCCATTATGATTGCGATCAGTGCGGCGGTCTTTTATCGGAAGGACATCGTCTTTGAAAAGGGAAGCTTCTGAGGGGGTGGGGGTAAATTAAGAAATTCACCACGGAACTTCGCTGAGAAATCCCTCCACCATGTTCTGACGAACATGGTCCCCCTCCCTTTAGGCAAGGGAGGTTTTGACAAATGGAAAGTCGTGCTGTCAGAACAAAAGTTAAGCAAAAAGAATCATCCGCTTGCCAAGGTCCCCCTTGCCTAAAGGGGGATGTCTGCGTAAGCAGACAGGGGGATTCTTGGTTGCTATCACACTCAATTGAAATTAACTGCATCGCCTCCGAGAAAATATGCAAAAATTTGCAGCCCGTTCCTTGTTGTTGACATCCATTCTGTGGTCATATATACTTATACTTGTTTTGAATACACCCGCTCCGGCGATTAGTCGGAACTGGTGTATTTTATCGTTGGAATGCACAATATTGCATCCATTGTTTTGTGCAAAAGGCAGAATCTGCATTTTTTGACGGAAAAATGCAAAAAACTTGTCCCCGGCGGGGCAAAAATCGTCCTTTATTATGCAACAAGGCCCATACTGGACCATTTTATTTTACAAAGGAGTTGTTTCTATGACCCAAAAGAAAAACAGGATGTCCCTGAAACGGACACACTGTGCAGCATTACTGCTGATCTGTGTATTGCTGCTGACCATGACCGGATGCCGGTCCACGGAAGAATCCATTGCGCCGGAGTCCAGATTCACGATGAACGTGGATTTTTCCGACGTATGGGTGCCGGAAATCACCGGAACCTACAAGTGCGAGGCTTATTACAATGCATTTGATCTGAATGAACTGATTCGCCTGACGTTCGGGGAGCAGGACGTCACCCGGCAGGATAATGCTCGCACCAGTACGTACAATGCCGGACCGGGGACATTGATTCTGAACTGTGACAGCACCAAGGGCGAAATGGTGGATGGCAAGTACACCGGCGATCCGTGGGATTATTGCAGCAATATTGATTATGTAGAGAAAGAATGGTACAATAACAGCGGAGAGGCACTGTCCCTGCTGCATAATGTTGGATTCTCTCCGGAACACGGGCGGCTGGCCGAGCACCTGTCGGAAAGTGGTGCAGATGACCCGAAGATGGCGGAGGCCAAAGCCACAGCGCAGAAAATCATGGACTGCATGAACTATGACGACAGCAAGCTGGTCTTTGCCGGAAAATTCACCAAGGAGAAGATGACGGAGATGTGCGATCTGGTCTATTACGGGAAATACGATGCACCGGATTCGGAATGGTATTATATCCAATACCACATCATCCCCGACAGTATGCCGAAGGAGCTGTATACCGACGATCCCCAGTCCGGATTTATAACGGCCTTCTTTCTCTTCGATGAAACTGGACTCCGGGCGATGAATTTGCCGCCCATGCAGAGGCTGCAAGCCATCGAAACCGGCACGCCTTGCTCGCCGGAAGAAGCCTACGAGGGTGCGTTGGTGGGCTTTAATTGGGAAGAAGGTACGTTGTGCGGCATGGAGTACATCCTGAAGGAAAGTGACCGGCTGTATGGTGTGTGGGCAGTGCATTTCCTCCGGGATGTGACGGATACGCTGACGGAGGAAGAGTTGACGGCGATTGAGAAAGTCGGGGGCAAGGGTCGCTACGAAGAAAGAATCCTCTACGTCAATGCCATGGATGGTAAGCGGCTCACCGGTACATCATGGAACTATTTCCACAAGGGTGCCATCCGCCCCATCATCCATAAGTACAACACCCCGGAACGGTTCCAATAAGGGGGGCAATATATGAAAAATCGTACGTTTCAGGCGCACATCCGGCGGATCTTCACGATGCCCATGTTTTACATCTGCATCCTGCTGTATTTTCTGCTGCTGATGCTGCCTTCACTGAATCCACCCACCGCGAACAGCTTTATGTCGTCGAGACTGAATTCGCTGTGGTATTATGCACAATCGATGTCTACCGGGATGCCGTACATTGCCGCCACGGTGGTCCCGGCACTGGCTTATGCGGTGACGTATATGGACGACTACGACACCCGGCTGCTGTATGTGTGGGCCATCCGTTCCGGTACGGAACGATATGCAGTGTCGTATTTCATTGCGACACTGGCAGCGGGGTTTCTGGTGGCGTTTGGCGGCAATCTGCTGTTTCTGGCGGTCAACGATCTCCGGGGCTTTCCGTTTGCGGACGGTCAGATTTACGAGCAGACCGTTTACTGTCGATGGTACAACGAGGGACATCCGGTGCTGTACGTGCTGGCGCATATCACGGAGTATGCGCTGGGCGCGTCCGCGATGGCGGGCATGGCGGCGGCCATCGGATGCACGTTCAACAAACGGGTGGCGATGCTGGGTCTGCCGGCGATGTATTATTTTTGCTACAAGCTACTGCCGCTGCCAGAGTGGTTCAATCCCTATGACCTGTGCGGCATTTCCGATTATGCGGAAATTTGGGCGGGAACACCGCTGTCGAACTTGGGGATGAAGCTGCTGATTTGCGCCGTATATTGGACGGTTTGCGGATGGGTAACGGTACGGGCCATCGGAAGGAGTGTGGAAAATGCGTGATTTGTTGCGTGAAGCAAAAGCGGCACTATACTGCGCCGGAACCAATTTCCGGAAGTGGTACCGTAATCCCACCATCATCGTGTTGGCACTGGTATGGCTGGCGTATACCTACCACGCTTGTCACGGTCTGACCGATTTCTGCGTGGACAACGGCTATTATATCCATCCGTGGGTACTGCCTTTCTATACAGACAATACCCATGCAAACTTTATGTACATCTGTATGCTGATGCTGTTGTTTGCACAGGCACCGTTCTGCGACGCTACCGTGCCGTTTACCATGATCCGCACCGGCAAACTTGCGTGTTTTCTGGGGCAGGTGATTTACATCGCCGGAGCATCGCTGGTGTTCCTGCTGTTCCACTATGGAGCGATGCTGCTGGTGCTGGCACCGGCGCTGGGCTTTTCTCCGAACTGGGGCGGTGTGATCGAAGGACTGGCCAAAAATCCGTCGCTGATGCAGGGATATGACACGACGTCGCTGAAGTTCAATCCGCAGCTGATCAACGACTACGGTCCGTGGGAAGCTACGTGGAAAACGATGCTTCTGCTGTGGCTGACCTCGATGTTCGTGGGGTATTTGATTTTGTTTTTCAATGCCATGGTGAAACCCGGAGTGGGCATCATCGTTACCGGCGGTATGGCTTGCTGGACGATGTTCGCCGGGAGTGTCCACGGAATGCTGACCTACGGCGAATGGATCAGTAAAACGGCCTTGTTTTACTGGGGGTCGCTGTCTGGGCTGTATCCCATGCGCTCCGGCAGTGTGCCTGCGGAGACGGCGGTACCCATCCAGCTGGCGGTCATTGCGGTATGCATCATCGTCAGTACGGTGCTCTTCTGCCGGAAAGACACGATTTTTGAAAAGGGACGGTTCTGAGGGGATGGGGTCAGATTAAGAAAGCCACCACGGAGCTTCGCTGAGCAATCCCTCCACCATGTTCTGACGAACATGGTCCCCCTCCCTTTAGGCAAGGGAGGTTTTGACAAATGAAAAGTTTTGCTGTCAGAACAAAAGTTAAGCAAAAAGAATCGCCCGCTTGCCAAGGTCCCCCTTGCCTAAAGGGGGATGTCTGCGTAAGCAGACAGGAGGATTCCTGGTTGCCATCACACCCGATTAAAATTGCCAGCATCACTTCCGAGTGAGATCGGCTTGCATACTGCCATTGACCTAGCGTCCGGTCTGTGCTATCATGCGAAACTTATGATGCGAAGTCCGCGCTAAATATCATAACGAATGCGGCATCTCGA
>JAFTRF010000110.1 GCA_017462405.1 Clostridia bacterium
ATGTATTTTTCGTAAAACCCTTGTTTGTGCTTTGCAGTCATAGTTTCCTCACTCAAAACAGCTGCGTACCATGGCGATGATAATGTCCTGCTCCTCCGGCGTCATTTTATTGTCGCTGGGCAGGCACAGGCCGCGCTGGAACAGGTCTGCACCGACATCCACAAACTGGCTTTCGATGTAGGCATCGGTCTGGCCGCGTCCGTTGCCGGCACGGGTCACAAAGGGATGCATCCGGTACAGAGGCTGCATATGCATCGGCTTCCAGATGGGACGACCCTGCGCATTGTATTTTTCCAGCAGCGTCAGGATCTCGTCCGGGCAGGTCTTCCCCGGCTCGGAGATCCAGCAGCTTTCGCTGTCGCCGCGCACCTGACGGCACATGGCCTCCTTGTCGATCAGGATGCACGACAGCCAGAAGTTCGGCTCCATCGTGTCGGGGTCGTAGGGATTCATCGTCACGGGCAGATCTCTGAAGCCCGCTTTGTAGCGTTCGTAAATGGCCTTTTTCTGTGCGATGTGTGCCTCCAGATGCGGCATCTGACCACGTACCACACCGGCAATGACATTGCTCATGCGGTAATTGTAGCCGACCTCCTCGTGCTGGTACCACGGTGCGCGTTCACGGCTCTGCGTGGACCATTTGCGGGCTTTGTTGGCGGCCGCAAGGTCGTCCGTCAGCAGCATACCACCGGAGGAGCCGGTGATGATCTTGTTGCCGTTGAAGGAGATGATATTGTAGGTACCAAAGGTGCCGGTCTGCCGGCCCTTGTAGGTGGCACCAAACGATTCCGCCGCATCCTCCACGACGACCGCCCCGTGTTTCTCCGCAATGGCGCAGATTTTGTCGTACTGGGCCGGTGTGCCGTACAGATTGACGATCACGATCACCTTTGCCGTCGGATACAGTTCAAAGGCCTTCTCCAGTGCGGCGGGATCCATATTCCACGTCTCGTATTCCGAATCAATGAATACCGGTTCTGCCTTTTCGTACACGATGGCATTGACCGTGGCATCAAAGGTCATATCCTGACAAAATACCACATCCCCCGGCTTTACACCGGCCAGCTTCACAGCCAGATGCAGCGCCGCCGTACCGCTGGACAGCGGCACCGCGTATTTACACCCGATTTTGCGGCAGACCAGCCGTTCGATCTCCCCGATGTTTGCACCTTCCGTGGACATCCAGTTGGTTTCGTATGCCTCTGTCATGTACTTCAGTTCCTCACCGTGCATGGTCGGACTGGACAGCCAGATTTTTTTGGGAAATGCGGTAAATTTCATGTCTTATCCCTCAATTTCGCTTTGATATCGGGTTGGATATTTTCTCTTTTGCGGTGTTCCGTTTTCACTCCGTCAGCATGGCGCGTCCGTACGCATCCATCTGTGCCACATACTCCGTACCCAGCTTGCGCGCAATCCGTGCATAGGCTTCCCCGATGCGCGGTGGGCGGGTGGTCAGGTTGTGGCAATCGGAGCCAAGAAAATGAATGCTGCCTTCCGTCAGCATGGACATGGCCTTGCGGCGGGTGCGCCATTCCAGAAAATAGCTTGCGTTGACCTGCATCCGGATGCCGCTGTCCAGCAATTGTGCCCAGACATCGGCGTGCTGCAGGTGCAGGTACCGTTCGATGTGCGCCAGTACCGGGAAAATGCCATGTATGTCTGACAACTCCAGCAGTTCCTGCACCGTAGAGGTCGTCCAGCGGATTTCCGGCATTTCCACCAACAACAGGCCGGTCTCCCCGATGCACAGGGATCTCAGGTCATCCCGGCTGGCAATGCCGGCGTAATAACGCACTTCCGCCCCCGGCAGGATCCGGGGGATGGTCGCATCGGTCCGCCAATACAATTGTTCCAGCGCCCGTGTGCGGCGCGCCAGAAATTGGGTCGGAGATTCATCGTTGGCGTAAAAATGGGGCGTTGCGGCCACCGTATCCACGCCCTGCCGCGCCAGTTCCCGCAGCATGGCGATGCTCTCGTCGGGATCGCGGCTGCCGTCGTCCATCGCAGGCAGAATGTGACTGTGCCAATCAATCATTTTCCGGTGCCTCTCGACGAATTGCCATAATATTTGTAGCGGGCATATTTGCTTGCGCTGCCGGTCTTGACACCGTTCATCACGCAGCCCAGCACCCGGACGTTTGCCATCTGCAGCTGGCGCAGACATTTTTCCAGTTCTTTTTTCTCCGTGTGATCCTCGCGGATGACCACGATCATGCCGGAGATCAGCGGAGAAACGGAAATGGCATCCGACACCAGATTCAGCGGCGGCAGGTCAATGATGATGTAATCGAACATCTCCCGCAGCTGCCGGAGTACATTGGCCATCCGGTCCGAGCCCAGCAGCTCCGACGGGTTGGGCGGGATCGCGCCCGACGGCAGCACATACCAATTGTCGCGCCGCTTGGACTGAAAATCTTCAATCCGTGCGCCCTTGCCGCGCAGCAGGTCCGTCAGACCGTGGGTGTTGTCAATGTCCAGCTTTTTGGCAATGGAGGGGCGGCGCAGATCGCCGTCAATCAGCAGGACACGGCTGCCCTTCTCCGCAAATACATACGACAGGTTCACCGCGGTGGTACTTTTGCCTTCGCCGCGCATCGCACTGGTAATACCGATGACCGGACACTTTTCATCCGCCGGCAGGGTGAAGTCCAGATTGGCGCGGATCAGCTTGTACTGTTCCACGGCAGTAAACGCCAGATTTTCATGCAGCGTCTGCTTGGTTTCACTGCCCGCAGACATAAACTGCTTGGTTTTTTTCTTCCACATATACGTCACGCACCCTTTCCCCGGTCGGCTTCGTGCGACCGCGAATAGTAGCCGTAGGATCTGCCGCCGGTGCTCATCAGGTCGGGCACCTTGCCCAGGATGGGATAATCGTAGGTACGCACCACGTACTCGTCGTCGTGGATGGTGTCGTCCATCATAGCCAGCACGATCAGCACCAGCACGATCAGCACACCGCCCAGCATACCGCCCAGCACCGTGTATTTCAGACCGCTGGGACCGACCTTGTCCAGATCGGGCTCTGCCGCGTCCACCAGCTCCATCGAAGTGCCGGCCACGATTTCCTCGATCCGCTGCGGCAGTACCTCCGCAATGGTATTGGCGATCCGGCTGGCCACATAGGGGTCATCGCAGGTGACGACGATCCGCATGATCTCCGTATCGTTGGAGGATTCGTAGGTGATCATTTTCGCCAGATCCTTCCAGCTGCAATCCAGCTCCGCCTGTTCGATCACACGCTCCAGTGTGCTGCGCCCGGTCAGAATGGTGCCGCACGTCTTGACCAGACTTTTTGCGGCCGTCAGATCCGAGGGGGTGATGGTGAAGTTGGGGTCATCCTGCGCAGATGCATTGATGTTCACATACAGCCGGACATCTGCCGAATAAATGGGGTCCATAATAAAAAGTGCCGTCAGCAGACCGATCAGGGCCGCCAATACACCACTTAACACGACTGCCCATGCGTGTTTCCAGATATAGCTCAGAATATGTGCCACATCAATGGTATAGTATTCCTGAACGCGCCGTTCTTCTCTTTCCATACTTATCGCTCCTTGTCGTCTCTTGGATTGCCGCAGACAGGCATCTTGTATTGTAACATAAAATGATTGTATTTGCAACCGTATTTTTGTACGATTTACGGCAAAAAGAAAACTCGAAGGAGCGGGCGTTCCGTGCCCGCTCCTTCGTGGACAATACCTGTCTGTGGGTGAAAATCCTGTGGCTTTGCGGAGAAATCCCTCCACCATGTTCTGACGAACACGGTCCCCCGCTGACTGCGGCTGCCGAACGAAGCGAGGCTGAGAGGGCTTTTCAGGCATCGCAAAATTCTTAAGTTGACCGCATTGCGTTCGGAGGGGTACAGGCATCCTGTTTTTACGGCACCTTCAGATCAGCGGTTTTCATCTCAATCAGCTTGTAGAACTTCGGGTCATCCTCGCCCACCAGCATCAGACGCAGTTCGGTGCCCTTGGGAATGCTGCTCCAGACCTCGTCCGGGAAGCAGTATTCATAGCGGTTGCCCGGATATTCGTCGCTCCGCGGTATCGTATGCAGGACGGTGACACCCGGTGCGGTCAGCACATGGGGAATGCGGCCATCCGTCCGGTACACCAGCTTCAGGTCCGGTGCGCCGCCCACGGTTTCGATCACCAGCCGGACATCGCGCTTTTTGCGGCGACGGGTACCCCATACCATATTGTACTTGATCTCCTGCGGGGGAACGTTGTACACCCGATGGTTGGACGGCGGTGCAAAGGACACCGTATTGCCCGACCGATACTGGCCGATGATCGTAACGTACAGTTCCTCCTGTGGCGGGCGGTCGACCACGATCATGCCCGCATCCATATACTCCTTGGCACTCATCATCTGCATCCGGCCGCTGCGCGCATCCTGTTCGCCTGCAAACGGCGGCGGATCCGTGGGCTTTTTCTTGCAGTTGACCATATAATATACGTTTTCCAGCTGCGAAGGCACCGTCTTCAGCTGAATGATGAGACGGTTGTTCAGCACCTGCGTGTTGGCACGGTCGATTTCACACTTGGCCAGGCTGGATACCGTCAGCACCTCAGAAACGATGGCCTGCGTTGCGGCACGGGTAATGACAGCCAGCGATACCGCCGTATCCTGCGGGATCTGGAAACTGCACTTGCCGTCCGTGCTGCGGGCCGTGGCATATACTTTGCCCCGGACCAGCTTGCGGTTGATTTCGTCCGCAGGCTGCACCTGTCCTTTCACGCGGCCGATGTCGGTGCCGTCCGCCGAGCGGATCTCGACGGTACGCTCGTTCCGGTCCTTGTTGCTCCACGAAACGGTCACGTTGGTGCCGTTCACGGAAGCACTCACATTGGCAACGGATACCGGCGGCACATCCGGCATCAGCGAGCAGGTCCAGCCCTTGCTGTATTTCCGGGTGCCGTTGTAATCGTATACGCATTGCAGGCGGTAGCCGTAGCGCTGGCCGTTGATGACGTTGCGGTCCTCAAAGCCCGCCGTTGCACACGCCGCCACAACCTTTGCACCGCCCACCAGATCCGGGGTCGGAATGATGCCGTCCTGACGGATGACACGGACACCGAGGCAATTCTTCGACGGCAATACCCAGCTGAGATGGCAGACTCCGTCTTTGACCATCGCCTGTACCAAAGTGCCGTCCAGTTCGCTGAAATGCTCCGCCGTACAGGTCGCGGCCGGAGAATAGATGTCACAGCGGCAGGCAAACACCGCATAGCAGTACGTGATCGCCGGCTGCATGGTGGTATCCTTGTACCGGAGCTCGCTCAGATTCTCGGCCAGCACCGTACCGTCCGATGCATTCTGGGGGGCTGTCCCCATTTTGCGCACCACGCGGTAGGTCACATCGGAATCGCCGGACGGCTTCCACGACAGTTCGCAGCTCAGTGTGCCGGATGTCTGGACACCGGCGGTCAGTTCTTTGGGTGCCCGCAGCGGCAGCGTCCGGAGCAGGTCCAGCGCAGGCTGATAGTCCGCCACCTCGTTCAGGATCTCCACGCACCGGGCTGCCCGGACATCCGCGGCCAGTCCGGCCACGGGCATCCGTGCCTCGACTTTTTTCAGCGCAGTGGTAATGGTGTTGGTCTGGTTGGTAAGGTTCAGCTGCGGATGTTTTTCCCGGATGCTGTTGAGTTCCTTTTGTGCAGCCACATACTTGCGTGCGCTCATCAGCTGGTTGAGCTTTTTCAGCACGACATCGACGATCCCCGCTACCCGCGCAATTTCGTCTTCCAGCTTCTTCAGATCCGGATGACCCGGATGTGCCAGCTTGGCATTCTCCATCTGCCGCCGGGCCTCTGTGATATCCAGACTGTCCAGCGCCGTCTGTGCGGCACGGCAATAATCGTCAAAGAACAGCATTTCCGAAATCTGAAAACCGCAGGAGCAGCGGTCTGCACCGGCCGGGGCTTTCTTTTTGCAGGCGGGACAGGTGATGTACAGCGCCGCACCGCAGGAAGCGCAGGTGGCCTTTTCGGCATCCTGACGGGTACGGAATTCCATCGGAGTCCGGCAGGAACCGCAGGTCACACGGATCATGGCATTGAGCGGCTCGTAGGGGTCCTGCATCAGACCGGCCTCGTAGTTGTACAGGGCCAGCGCCGTATCGTAGTCCGGGAAATACTTCTGGATGGTCCGGATGCAGTTTTCCGCAAAATACGGGTCTTTTTTGAATATCTCCGGTGCCTGCTTCAGCAAGCGGAAGAAATCATCCAGTTTTTTCTTCTCCAGTGTCTGCTCGTACTTTTTGCGGTTGTCTTCGGAATTGAAGATCTGCGCCTTACCCTTGGAAAAGAGGTTCTGCAGCACGTGGCCCTGCTCCGAAAGGTCCGTCGCCTTTTTGACCGCACCGGTCTCCATGATGGCGCACAGGTCGGCAGTTTTTCTGCGGCGGAATGCGGCCAGATCGCTTTTCTGGCCACCGCTGTAAAAGCACGCAAAATCAAACAGGTCGTTGACCATGCCCGTCCACGGCATATCCGTAAAAGGCATGGTCCGCAACTTGACCAGATTGCTCTCCAGTTCGTCCATGATGGTTTTGCTGATGGTGATGTCGTTGAGCGACAGCTTGCGGACCGGTTTCTGAATGACAAAATTTTTCTTCTGGTACACCGGGCGCACCGTCTGCGGCTGAAGCCCCAGCTTCAGTCCGACGCTGCGGATCTGGGCCTCCGTCACTTCCAGCGTCCCCTTTTCGCCCAGCTGCAGGATGTCCAGCAGCTGTTCCAGCTGCGTTACCCGCGCTTTTTTCAGGTCATTGGCCTCTTTGTTACGGGTGGCGGCGGTTCCCATCACCGTCACCATGTCCGCTTTCAGCGCCAGTTCGCCCTGCAGCGCCTTATTGGCACCCGTCTGCCCCATGGACTTCTGCACACCCTGCTCCCATGCAGTAATGGCCGCGTCGATCCGGCTTTTGTTGCTTTCGGCGGGATCGAAAGGAAGGCCCAGTATTTCAAAATAATTTCTTCTTGCCATTGTTTTTTCCTCATTCTCTCATTGATGGTGTGGTCATGTGGAAAAGTTTCTCAGCGTTCGCCGGTTGCCCGCCACGTGTCTGCTGCCGTGCTTTCGCTGCGCCCGCTCTTCTGGCTGCCGGCAGAGCCACTGATTTCCTGTGCAATCTTACCGAAGCTCCGCTTCAGTTCACTCTGCGACACCAGCATGGATTTGTAATCGCCGCAGCTGATGTCCTGCAGGAATTTCACGTCTGCCGAGCCAAAGCCGATGCCAGTCACCTGAATGCCCTGCGCATGGCAGGCGTGAGCGCGCCTGACCGCATGCGCCTGCCGCGACCAGACACCGTCGGCCAGCACCAACGCCAGCCGGATACCGGCGACATCCTTCAGTTCGGACAAAATATCGTTGAATGGCTGGCCCTGATTGCCGTAGCCCGTCTTCCCCAGCTGAATGCTGTTGATGTTCATCTTGCACAGTGCCGCGTTGCTGGTCGGCTTCTGCACGATTTCCGAACGATCCGATACCGCGATCACGCCCACACGCACCTGGCCGGGATAGTTGGATACCTCGTCCACGAAATGGCACATGGCATTTTTGGCATCCCGCAGCGGAGTGCCGGACATACTGCCGGACACGTCCACCGCCAACATCGCCGTCAGCGGCTCTGCCTCCACCGTGGTGCTTTCCATCTCCACCGGACGGCCGAATTTGCTCATATCCTCCGGTACCGGCTCCTCACGGATGGGCAGATCCTCCTGTGCATCGCCCTGACGCGCCTGTACGTGGATCATGCCGTTGACGTCGTAGCTGTACTGAATCCGGATGATGGTGGGGTTAGCCGCCCGGTCATGCACAATGCCCGTCACCACGTATTTGCCAATGATCTGGCACTCCAGCGGGGCTTTCTCTCCCTGCAGCACGTAAATCTCCAGCTCATTGTCGCTTTTGGACGACGTATAGTAGTGGAAGGCTTCCGCATATTTGACGGGAATCCGCTGATTGGCGGGAATGATGGTCTTGTTGATGTAGTGCGTACCCTCCTGATTGACGGCAATGACACCCATTGCGTGTGCGACCACATCCATCGGTGTCACACACAACGCATTGGACAGCTGCTTCTCCGCACCCACCGTTTCCGGCACGGATGCGGCCGGCTTCTTCCGGCGGAAAAGGTACGGCTTGTCTGCTGCCGGTGCAGCAGTGCTGCTCACCACGAGGTATTCCGGCAGCGGCTTATGCACCTGTACGGCGGCGCCCAGTGCGACCGCCTCGTCCGGATGCACCTGTGCCAGCGGAGTATGGCCACTGATGGCCTTCAGATATTCCGGCACCTGCCGCATACGGGTCGAGCCGCCCACCAGCAGGATGTCCGTAATGTCCGTCCACTGCAGACCGCATCTCTGCAGGAGGCTGCTGCACAGGTCGCCGGTCCGTTCGATGAGGTCACGGGTCCGCTGGTCAAACTCGTCCCGCGTCACATTCACCGTATACAGGCCGATGCCCGGCAAGTGCAGCCGCACGGATGCCGTATTGCGTTGGGTCAGCTGCTTCTTGACATTTTCGATGCCCTGCCGGATCTCCTGACGCACCGCCCGGTCTGTCTCCGTCCGGAATCCGGTATCGGCCTCGATTTTCTCTTCCACGAGATTGGACAGCCGTTCGTCCCAGTCCTTGCCGCCCAGCGTATGATTGCCCAGCGTCTGGAGAGATTCCATTTCGCCGTCCTTCTTCATGCGGATCAACGTGGTGTCAAACGTACCGCCGCCCAGATCGTAGACCAGAATTCTGGCATTTTCGCGCCAATGCTTCGCGCCGTAGTGAATGGCGGCGGCAGTCGGCTCGTTGATGATCTGGCGGATGTTCAGCCCGGCCTGACGGGCGGCCGTCATGGTGGCTTTGCGTTCTTTGTGGTAGAAATAAGCCGGGACCGTGACCACCGCCTCATCCACGGTCTGTCCGGTCACATATTCGACTTCCTCTTTCAGATAACGGAGCAGAATGGCCGACAGTTCCACGGAAGTGTAGTCCTTGCCGTAAAAAGTGCAGTACATCTCCTCTTTGCCCATGCCGCGTTTGAACGCGGACACGCAACCGTATTCGCCGGCCTCACAGGCTTCTTTGGCCTCCCAGCCGACGAGAATTTCACCGTTCTCCAGAATCTGGATGACGGAGGGGGTAATTTTATTGCCGTTGCGGTCCGGAATGATTTTCGGCTGTCCGGTCTTTTCGTCGAAAATGGCCGCCAGCGAATATGTCGTACCCAGATCAATGCCGATTTGAATGCCCATGCGGTTCTCCTCCTTCTGTGATTTTTATTGGCGCATGGATGCGTTGAGTTGATATGATGATATTATACGATATGCGCAGACGCAGATCGAGAGGGGGAACACGGCCCCCCTCTCCGCATCTGCGGTCAACGTCAGCAAGCCCTCTCCGTCAGCCTGTGGGGCTGACACCTCTCCCGAAGGGAGAGGCAAGGGGCTTTGCAAAGTTTAGACCCGCTTCTTGGCTCTCCCTCCGGGAGAGCTGTCCGACCAACGGGAGGACTGAGAGGGCTGTTCAGGCATTGCCAAATCCTTAATTTGACCCGTTTTCCTCTCCGGAGAAAATGTCACGCAGTGACAAAGGGGGTGCTGTCTCCGCAGGAGAAAATGTCACACAGTGACAAAGGGGGTGGCCGGCGGTTTACCGGGCCGGGCCGTATCGGGTGCATGGATTCCGGTCGGCAATTACCGCTGCGTATCTGCGCTCCGGATGATCTGCTCCAGCCGTTCGTCCAGGTCCTTGCCGCATAAAAACTGCGTGGATTCCAGCCCGTCGTAACGGACGGGCTGCGCGTCCGGCACACCGGTATCCGGGCGCATCTTCGCCTCCGCCGGAACCACGTCGGTTTTCGGACGGCCGGAACCGGCTGAAAAGAGCCCGTCGGGCCAGCTGTAAAACGAGATGCCCATATGATGCACCTTCCCTTGCGATTTTTCGGTGTGTGGATGGGGCCGAATGGATCTCCCGCTCAACGTTCGCCGACGGCCAGCCACGTTACTGCGGACTGTTCTTCGCCGCGTCCCTGCCTGCTGGTACCGGCCGAGCCGCTGATCTCCTGCGCAATTTTTCCGAAACTCTGCTTCAGCTCGCTCTGACTGACCAGCATGGCCTTGTAGTCACCGGAACTGATGTCCTGCAGGAACTTCTTGTCGGCAGCGCCGAAACCAATGCCAGTGATGTTGATGCCCGACCGGTGGCAGAATTTTGCGCGCTGAACGGCGTAGGGCTGGTCAGCCCACAGACCGTCGGCCAGCACCAGTGCCAGCCGCGTGCCCTTTTCGCCCGCCAGTTCGGTCAGAATGTCGTCAAACGGCTGTGCGGCATTTGCAATGCCCACCAGACCGCATTCGATGCCGTTGATGCTCTGCTTGCACTGTTCCAGATTGCCGGTCATGTGCTGGACGACCATCGAACGGTCGGATACGGCAACCACGCCTACGCGCACCTTGTCGGGATAGCTGCGGATCTCGTCCAGAAAATGACACATTGCGTTTTTGGCATCACGCAGCGGCGAGCCCTGCATACTGTACGAAGCGTCGATGGCCAGCACCGCAGACAGCGGTTCCGTCACGGTGACGACCTCCGTATCCCGCTCCACCGGGCGGCCGAATTTGCTCATGTCGGCAGGCACCGGCTCCTCACGGATGGGCAGATCCTTGCGTGCATCACCCTGACGCGCCTGCACGTGTACCATGCCGTTGACGTCATAGCTATACTGGATTTTGACGGTGGTGGGGTTCTCGTCCGGGTTGTG
>JAFTRF010000111.1 GCA_017462405.1 Clostridia bacterium
CCGGATCTTCTGCGACACAAACGGACTCAGTTTGTAGCCCACCAGACGGTCCAGAATGCGCCGGGCCTGCTGTGCATTCACCAGCGCCAGATTGATCCGGCGAGGAGCCGCCATGCCGTTTTCCACACCAGTTTTGGTGATTTCGTAGAACGTGACCCGGTTTTCCTCGTTCAGATCCATATTCAGCAGATATGCCAGATGCCACGAAATGGCCTCGCCTTCGCGGTCCGGGTCGGTTGCCAGATATACGTGCTCGCTTTTGGCCGCCTTTTTGATCAGCTCATCCACCAGCGCTTCTTTGCCCTGAATCACTTCGTATACCGGCTTGAAATTTTTTTTGATATCGACACTCAGCCGCTTTTCCGGCAAATCCCGGACGTGTCCCTTGGATGCGATGACTTCGTATCCGCTGCCAAGAAATTTTTTGATGGTTTTTGCTTTTTCAGGCGACTCGACGATGATCAGATCTGCCATTCTATCTTGTTCCTTTCATCTGTTTCAATGCATATTGTTTGCCGGGCAGCGATTGAATCAGCCCCAGCATTTCCAACTCCGTCACCGAAGCCAATGTTTGCCGGGAGGCCAACCCCGCCTTTGCACTCAACTCATCCACCGGCTGTGGCTGCTCCGACAACACGTCATACAGCCGCTTTGCCTCCGGTGACAGCAGTTCCAGTTCCATCGGAAGTGTTTCCGGTTTCACAGGTTCCGCCGGTACTTGCTTCACGGGCTTTTCCGGCAATTGCTCCTGTGCCTTTTGAGGCATTTCGGCCTTTTTCCGGGACGCTCTCCGCTTCTGTACCGGGGGCACCGTCGGTTCCGGCTGTACTTCCGACAGCAGCGGCTTGACCTGCTGTAAATATGCCCCGTACACCGGTTCGTATTCCTCCAGAATATCCTCTGCACTGGTAACCGCTTTGGCACCGTCTTTCAGCAGCTGATGCACTCCGGCCGAACCCTTGCTGAGAATGTTGCCGGGTACAGCGAACACATCCCGTCCCAGTTCCAGCGCATAGCGGGCCGTAATCAGTGCGCCGCTTTTCTCTCCCGCTTCCACAACGACCGTTCCTTTGGACAATGCCGCAATGATCCGGTTACGCATGGGAAAGCTCCCCTGCTGCACCGGTGTATTGGGTGAATATTCACTGATCAGCGCACCGGTGCGGGCAATCTGCTGCCGCAGGGACTCATTGACACGCAGATAACGCGCATGAAATCCACACCCCAGCACCGCCACAGTACAGCCGCCGCCCATCAGTGCGCCCCGGTGTGCCGCCGTATCCACGCCCAGCGCACCACCGCTGACCACAACGGCATTCCGGCGCACCAGCTCCGTCGCCAACCGTGCCGCCACTTGCACCCCGTAAGGCGAAGCCTCCCGTGTGCCGACCATCGCAACACCAACCCGGCTGGAAAAGTCCGGCAGGGTTCCGTGGACATACAGCACCGCCGGCGGTGCATACAGGTCTTTCAGACATGCGGGATACCGGGGATTTGTGATGCCGATCACCTGATAGCCGCCGCCGTCGCATTCGTTGAGGATGCGCTCCGCCTCCCGCGGTGAGGTCGCCTCCATTTTATCGATCTGCGCTCCGTTAAACAGCCCCGAAAGCTGCCATTCCGTGACACCGGCTTCATAAAATTCCGCAATGGATCCGTATTGCTTCGCAATGCGCCCCGGCAGGCTGTGCCCCGGTCCGAACACGCATTGAAGCCAGATACAGCTTTGGGTTTCGGTCATGCTCTGTCACTCTTTTCGTTGGTTCGTACCATTTCCCAGATCAGAATAGCCGCGGCCGCCGCCGCATTCAGCGATTCCGCGCGGCCGCCCATGGGAATGGTCAGAGGATGGTCACAGGCCGCGATCGCTTCTGCCATCAGCCCGTTGCCCTCGTTTCCGATGAGAATGGCGCACCCACGCCCCAGCCGGACCTCATGCAGTTTTTTTGCATCACCGTGTGCCACTGCTGCAAAGGTCGTTACTCCGGCCCGCCGCAGGACCTCCGCTGCTTCGGCACCGGTCGCCGTCCGCAGCAGATTCAGGCGGAACACAGCCCCCATTCCGGCGCGTACGGCCTTCGGCGCATATACATCGCAGCAGCTGCCCGCCAGA
>JAFTRF010000112.1 GCA_017462405.1 Clostridia bacterium
AATACGGATGCCTTTATCTCGTTGGGCGGCCTGCACCTGTGCAATAATCTCAGAGGGCAGCAGATTCCGGCAAAAGCCACCTTGTCCCGTTGCACAGAAGGTACAGCCCATTTTGCACCCCACCTGTGTAGACACACAAATGGTATATCCATGATGGTAGTGCATCAGCACGGATTCAATATACTCCCCGTCGTTGAGCCGAAATAAATATTTGCTGGTATCATCCAGCTTCGAGTCGTAGCGCTGGGCCACCTTCGCACAGCGAAGTTCACCGCGCTGCGCCAGCGTTTCCCGCAGGGTTTTAGGCAGATTGGTCATTTCGTCGAAGGACTCTGCACCCCGGGCCTGAAGCCAGTCGTACATTTGTGTTGCCCGGAACGCCGGCTGCCCCAGTTCCTGCAGGCATTTTTTCAATTCTTCGGTAGTCATGGAGCGAAGATCCCACATGGCCGGTTTTCCCCTTTCGCGAAATGTAAATTATGAAATGCGTCGAAACAATGCGACAAAAAATCCGTCGGTGCCGTGAAGATGCGGCATTAGCGTCAGTTGATGCGCCGGCTCATCGCCAAAGCGTTCCATATTCGGTGCGATCGGCACCGGTGCAAAACCGGTGTTTTCTGCCAGAAAACGATCGGCGACTGCCCGGTTTTCTGCCGGATTCAGCGCACAAGTGGAGTACAGCAGCGTACCGCCCACCTTCACCATTTTGGAAGTGTTTCTTAGGATACTGTACTGCAAATCGGGCAAATTGTCAAGTGTCTCCCGGGATTTGTAGCGGATCTCCGGCTTGCGCCGCATAATCCCCAGCCCGGAACAAGGTACGTCGCACAACACCCGGTCATAGACCGGTTCGGCATCTCCGGTCTGCGCATCCCGGGTGAAGGCGTGTACAACCTCCAGGCCCAACCGCGCCGCACCGGAATCAATCAGTTCCGACCGTTGGGGATACAGGTCGTATGCATCCACTCGGCCGGTATTTTTCATATACTGGGCTACGGTAAAAGTTTTGCCGCCGGGTGCTGCACAAACATCTGCCACCCGCTCACCAGGCTGCGCATTCAGAATACGGGCACACATCTGCGACGCACCGTCCTGTACGTGAAACAGGCCATCCCGATAGGCAGACAATTTTTCCACCGCACCGGTGTCTTCCAGTTCCAGCGCATCCGGTAAAAAACGATGAGGTCGGGCGGTGACGCCCTCCGCCTTCAGCCGTTCTGACAGCGCATCCACCGAAGTACGAATGGTATTCACCCGGATGGTCAGCGGCGGCCGTCCCAGCATCGAGGCCAACAGCCTCTCCGTAGGAGCCGGACCGTATGCTGACAGCCACAACCGGACAATCCATTGAGGGCAAGCATATTTGATAGACAAATGAGTTTTTTTATTTTTCTCCGGCGGGAATACGATATCCCGCCCGGAACGGTGAATTGCATGAAGTACCGCATTGACAAAGCCTGCGCTTTTTGCGTTGCCCAGCATCTTTACCGTACGCACCGCTTCATTTACTGCTGCCGACGGCGGGATGCGGTCCAGATACAGCAGCTGATAGGCCCCGACCCGCAAACAATTCAGCGTCAGCGGCTCAATCTCGCTGAGCCGCAGCTTGCTGTGGGTGGCGATCACAGAGTCCAGCGTAATCCGGCGTTCCAGCACACCATATACCAGCTCCCGCACGAAGGCCGGGTTCTCAGGCCGGTTCTTTTCTATGAAATTGTTCAGGGCCAGGTTGGAGTAGGACTGGTTTGTTTCCACGTCCAGAAGTACCTCATAGGCAGTTTTACGGTTTAAATCCATTTCTATAATCCTTTCAGGCTGCGGGACACGCCACCTTCAAACTGTACTGCTTCAACAAGATGTGTTCCTTCTTCCAGTGCGTCTTTTTTGAGTTCAAGCGTCCCCTGAGATTCACCCAGCTGTTCTTTCGTATTCAGCATGCCGTCAATGTAGATGTATGTGAGTGCACCTCCATTGAAATCATGACTTTCATAACCGATCTGGATATAATCCGTCTTAGGATTTCCCACATATACAACAACATCTGCGCCTTCCAGTGTTGAGCCTGATTCGTTAATAATCCCAAACGTACAATCTCCCATATCACTGTAAGAGGAACCATCAAAGTCTTTTTGGGGAGCTGCTTCTGTTGCGGAGCTGGAAGATCCGCACCCGATTAATGCTGCACAGACTGAGAATGATGCAAGTCCGC
>JAFTRF010000113.1 GCA_017462405.1 Clostridia bacterium
CAGGAACTTCTCATCCCTCAATCCGGCTTCCTTCAGATTCCACCTCACGATGGACACCCTTGCCTTCGGCTAATACTTCCTACTACCAAGCGCATAGTGGACTTTCACCACCAAGTTATCGCCCATGCCGGGCGCACATCAGTAAAGGCGCGCTGCAAATTACGCAGCGCGCCTTTTTATACTTCTACGCCCACCTTCGGGCAAAATTCCTTCATACAGCATTGTTCGCACAGCGGCTTCCGGGCATCGCACACCGCCCGGCCATGCAGCACCATCCGGTGACAATAGTCGTTCGATTCTGCCGGGGGCAGCAATTTCCGCAGCTGCATTTCCACTTTCAGCGGATCCTTGCTGTCGCACAGCCCCAGCCGGTTGTTGATTCGGATGCAATGCGTGTCTGCCACCACCGCCGGTTGTTTGTATACGTCCCCCATGATCAGGTTGGCGGTCTTGCGCCCCACGCCCGGCAAAGAGGTCAGGTCTTTCAGATTGTCGGGCACTTGCCCATCAAACCGGTCCCGGATCGCGCAGCACATCTCATAAATATCCCGCGATTTGGTTTTATACAACCCGCAGGAGCGTACGTATTCCGCGATTTCCTCTGCGCTGCCTGCACAGAACGCCTCCAGCGTGGGAAACCGGGCAAACAGCGCCGGGGTAACCATGTTTACCCGTGCATCGGTACACTGTGCCGACAGCCGGGTGGCAATCAATAATTGCAGCGGATTTTCGCTGGTCAGCGAACACCGGGCCTCCGGATATTCCTTTTTCAGTGCCGCTACCGCCGCCAAGGCCCTTTCTTCTTTTGTCATCTATGTATCACCGTTCCTCATATGTCTGTAAAATGCAGCAGCAATGTCCCCGCCCGCAGGCTGAAGACATTGCCGCCCCATACTCATTCTTCGTTCATGACGCTGTTTCCCCGGAAGAAAAACGTCACACACCAGACGGCCGCCAAAGCCACCAGTGTATAAATAATCCGGGCAAAAATCGAGTCCGAACCGCCGCAGATCCATGCCACCAGATCAAACTGAAAAATGCCTACTCCGCCCCAGTTCAATCCGCCGACGATCACCAGCAGAAGCGCCAACTTGTCCAGCATACCTCATACCTCGTCCTTTCTTCACGGTCCTGCCGTGTTACTGCGGCTCGCACCGCAGACTTAGTATGCGTCGCTTTCCGGGATTTATCCCTTTTTTATATCAGCCCTTTGCATCGTACCATGTTTTGCCCATGTGTACGTCCACGGTCATCGGCACCCGCAGCGTTACGGCATTTTCCATTTCCTCCTGCAGGATCTGCGCCGCCTTGACTGCTTCGTTTTCCGGCGCTTCGATGATCAGTTCGTCGTGCACCTGCAGAATCAGCCGGGACTGCATATTTTCCTTTTTCAGCCGGTCGCGCACGCGGATCATCGCAATTTTGATGATGTCAGCCGCCGCGCCCTGAATGGGCATATTGCGCGCGACGCGCTCGCCAAAGCTACGCAGGTTGAAATTGGAGGCCGCCAGCTCCGGCAGGTACCGTCTCCGGCCGAACATATCCTCTGCATAGCCCTTTTCACGGGCTTCTGCCACCACTTTTTCCATGTACCGGTCTACGCCCGTATAATGCGCCAGATAATCCCGGATGTACCGCGCCGCTTCCGGCCGCGACACATGAATGTCCTTGGCCAGCGAAAATGCGCCGATGCCGTATACAATGCCGAAGTTGACCGCTTTGGCGCGGCTGCGCAGCAATGGCGTTACCAGTGCAGGCGGCAGCTTGAACACCTGCGATGCCGTGATCCGGTGAATGTCTTCGTTGGAGTTGAAGCCCTCGATCATGGCTTCGTCGTCGGCTACGTGTGCCAGTACCCGCAGTTCGATCTGCGAATAGTCCGCGTCGATCAGCGTGCAGCCGTCCGCCGCCATGAAGAACCGCCGCAGTTCCCGTCCGACATCCGTCCGGGTGGGGATGTTCTGCAGATTCGGCTCGGTAGAGCTGATGCGTCCGGTACGGGTCTCCGTCTGGTTGAAGTTGGAATGGATACGTCCGTCTGCCGCCACCAACTTGGTCAGACCGTCGCAGTACGTCGATTTCAGTTTGGCCAGCGTACGGTATTCCAGTACGTCATTGACCACCGGGTAATCCTCCCGCAGGTCCTCCAGCACATCCGCATTGGTGGACCAGCCGGTTTTGGTCTTCTTGCCGCCGGGCAGCTGCATTTTGACAAACAGTGCCTCGCCCAGCTGCTTGGGGGAATTGATGTTGAACTCGTACCCCACCTGTTCCCAGATCTGGTTCTGCAGCAGGTCGATCTGCAGTTCCAGCAAGCTGCCGTACTGAGTGATACCCTCGCAATCCACCCGGAATCCTACCAGTTCCATCTCCGCCAGCACCCGTGCCAGCGGCTGTTCCATTTCCCGCAGCAGCTTGCCCTGACCGTTTTCTTTGATCTCCCGGCTCAACTTTTCGTAGATTCCAGGCAGCACCGCACAGGCTTTCAGCCCGGCTTCGTCCAGTTCTCCGGCTTCCGGCATCGTCAGCGGTACCCCGTACTGCTCCGCCAGCCGCAGCACATCGTACCCCGCCGCCGACGGGTTCAGCAGATACGCCGCCAGCGCCGTATCGAACACATTTTCCGTCGTACCGTCGATGCCGGCCCGTTTCAGCGCCGCATAAACCGGTTTCGTATCGTGCGTGATTTTCAGAATGTCCACATCGGTAAATACTGTCCGGGCCAACGATACAAATTCTGCACACGAAGCCGGGACATACACCATGCCTGACTCGCGGTGTACAAACAAGCCCGCAAACGTGCCGTCTTTGTTGTATACGGCCGTATAGATCATTTTCTGTTCCTGCCGCAGTGCATCCGTCAGACCGGACACATCGCCGCATACGCACGCAGTACACACCTCGCGCGTTTCATTTTCCGGTGTCTCTGCCGTTTTCTGTACCGCCGCCATCGTCCGCAGACCCAGCCGGTCGATCAGATTGAAGCATTCCAGCCGGCTCAGCAAACGGGATGCCCCCGTCGCATCCACCGCACCACGCAGATAATGCTCCGGTACCCGGTCCACCGGCACCTCCGTGCAGATGGTACCCAGCATCCGGCTCAGGTATGCACTCTCCTTGCAGGCTTCCAGCTTTTTCTTCATAGCAGCCTTCATGTCCGGTGACTGCAGATTTTCATACACGCCGTCCAGACTGCCGAACTTCTGGATCAGGTCCGTGGCACCCTTGGGGCCGATGCCCGCCACACCGGGAATGTTGTCGGAGCTGTCACCCTGCAGCGCCTTGATGTCGATGAGCTGTGCCGGCGTCACGCCGTACACCTCCATAATTTTGGCTTCGTCGTATACAGTCACTTCCGGCCGACCCATTTTCGTTGCCGCGATCCGTACCTCCACGCCGCCACCCACCAGCTGCAGGCTATCGCGGTCACCGGTGGCGATCATGCAGTTCCAGCCGTTTTCCCGGCATCCACGGGCCAGTGTCCCCAGAATATCGTCGGCCTCGTAGCCCTCACAGGTCACAATTTTATAGCCTAGCATCGTCAGCAGTTCCTTCACCACCGGCAGCTGCTGCGCCAGTTCCTCCGGCATACCCTTCCGCTGGGCCTTGTAGCCGTCGTAGGCCTTGTGGCGGAACGTAGGTGCTTTCAGGTCAAACGCGCAGGCCACCGCATCCGGATGCGTTTCCTCCAGAATATGCTGCAGCATGGTCATAAATCCATATACTGCATTGGTATATTGTCCGTCCTTGGTGGACAGCAGCTTAATGCCGTAAAAGGCGCGGTTGATGATGCTGTTTCCGTCCAGAACAAGCAGTTTCATAAGCGTCTGTACGCCTCCTCTGTATCATAATCCATGCATTTGTTCAATCAAACACATGGTGCAACACGCAGTTGCAGTCTGTGTTTATTATAATACATCCCCGTAAAAATAACAATCTTCTCCGGCCAAAATTCATTGACTTTTCGCGTCTGCTGACTTACAATGGTATTGAACGGAAATTTTCCCTCCGTCCGTTTGATTGATTTTATGTGCATCAGAAAGGAAGTTGAACCCTATGATCATTCGTCAGGCTGCATTCGGCGGCAATGTGCCCATGCTGAAGGGCGCACTGCACAGCCACACCACCCGCTCCGACGGCAAGTGCACCCCCGAAGAAATGCTGCAGATTCACAAAAACCACAATTACGATTTTGTGGCCATCACCGATCACCGCCGCTACAACCGCCAGCACTTTGCACCGGAAACCGGCATTACCATCATTCCCGGCATGGAATTTGATTCTGCCATCGAGTACGGCCACGGCTTCCGCTGCTATCACACCGTCTGCCTCGGTCACGATGACGAAACCAATGCTTATCAGCAGGACCAGCGTTTCCAGAGTGGCCGTACCCCCACGCAGGAGGAGTACCAGCCCTACCTGGACCAGTTCCACAAGGACGGTCAGATGACCATCCTCTGCCATCCCGAATGGAGCGGCACCCCGGCGCGTTATTTTGAGAAGCTCCAGGGCAACTTCGCCATGGAAATCTGGAACACCGGCTGCGCCATCGAGCACAATCAGGAAACCAACGCCGCTTACTGGGACGAGCTGCTCGATCAGTTCATCAAGATTTACGGTGTTGCTACCGATGACGGTCATCAGCCCTATCATCACTGCGGCGGCTGGGTCATGGTCAACTCCGAAAACAACGTCCCCGCCATTCTGGACGCACTGAAGAACGGCCGCTTCTATTCTTCCTGCGGTCCCAAGATCCACGACTTCTACATTGAAGACGATGTGGCGCACATTGTCACCGACCCCTGCGCCATGATTCAGTTCGTGTCCGCCTGCCATCCGCTGAAGGTCACCCGCAGCGCCGACGGTACGCTGACGCACGCTGAGCTGAAGATCGACCGTGGTTTCCGCTATCTGCGCGCCACCATCGTGGATGCACAGGGCCGCCGCGCATGGACCAATCCGATTTTCCTGCGCCCGCACTACGATTACACCGAAGAAGAAAAGCAGAAGGCACTGGGCCGTTGAAACTGAATACCGGAACATGATAAAACCTCCCTCGTAGGCGTGATGCCTGCGGGGGAGGTTTTGTGCGTTGCGGAACAACCATGTACATCTTCTTCTGACAATATATCAAGCAAAAAACGCCATCATTGATTGTCTGAATTCACCCTTTCGGCAGTCATTTTTTATCCCTGCCGCCATGCACCAGCCGAAATTCCCTCAGCCGCCGGTAAAACGTCGACTCGCTCAGATGGCTCCGTTTCAGCGCCTCCTCAAATGTAATCTCCTTTCGTTCCCATGTCCGGACGATTTCCCCGAAATTCTCCGGAGCTTCCACCGTCGGCCGGCCAAACGCCACTCCACGCGCTTTGGCAGCGGCAATGCCCTCTGCCTGCCGTTTCCGGATGTTTTCCCGCTCGTTCTGTGCCACAAACGACAAAATCTGCAGCACCAGATCCGCAATGAACGTTCCCATCAGATCTTTCCCGTTCCGAGTATCCAGCAGCGGCATATCCAGTACACAGATATCCACCCCCGATTCCTTGGTCAGCACCCGCCACTGCTTCAGGATTTCTTCGTAATTGCGCCCCAGCCGGTCAATGCTCAGTATGTACAGCAGATCCCCCGGCTTCAGCTTCCGCACCATTCTGCGGTACTGCGGCCGTTCAAAATTCTTGCCCGACTGCTTGTCCATATAAATGTGTTTTTCTGCCACACCCGCTTCGTGCATTGCATCCAGTTGCCGGTCCTCATTCTGATCGGTGCTCGATACCCGCACATAACCGTAAATGTTCCCCATAAAAAATCTCCTCTCTGATTGCGTAAACGCTTTTACTTATGATTGTACGACAAATTGCAATTCTTTCCCAACATTATAGAATACAAAAAGAGTGATGACGGTCCAGTCTGCCCATTCCGCATCACTCTTTTTTCATGCCCGGATTCAATCCGTCATCATCTTATTTTACCGTATTATCCGCGCAGGGATTTCAACAGCGACAGCCGGTCTTTTCGTTCCCCGCTGGCTTTGCGGTACAACACACTCCCCATATTTCCCACTGAAGAATAAATCATCCCCGCTTTCTTGGCTTCCTGAAATTCCTCCGGTGTCATCCGTTCGCCGTCCACGACAATATAATACGACCCGCTGCCGTCATACTTCACCGTATTAAGCAGCAGTTCATCGCCCACACCGGTTGCCCGCTGTGTCGCATTGCCTTGCGGCAGCACCACCTGTTTGAGTCCCTCATCCACCGTTTTTTTGCCGTCCGGTTCATCCGGATCCTGCGGATCTTTCGCAGACGATGCCGCTTTGTCTTTCTGCTGCTGCAGCTTGGCCCATGCCAGCTTCATTTCCTCCTGCCGGGCACGTTCCGCCGCCTGCGCTTCGGCAATTTCTGCCGCCAGCTGTGCCAGCCGCTCATAATAGTCTGCCCGGTCCGCCGCTAACCCTGCGGCATACTCGCTTTCTGCATCCAACCGCTGTTGATGAACTTCCCCCGCCGACTGCGCAAAGGCCGACCGGATCTGATCCCGTGCCTTGTTGTATTCGGTATTGATTTTCAGCAGACTGGTTTCCGCACCGCCGCCGTTGATGCCGTATGCATTCAGCTGTTCCGGCAACGCCGTCAGTTGCTGCTGCTGACGGATGTATGCATCCCGTCCGGCATCCTCCCGTTCCTGCTCCAGCAATTCCATCTGCCGGTCCAGCACCTGTTCCTTGCGCGCCTGTGCCTGTCTGCGTCCCTCCTGCCGGGCCTGATATCCGGCTTCCAGCAATTTTCTGCGTTCTTCATAGCTGCTCATACATGATCCTCCGCATTCCATTCCTGCCGCATTGCTTTTTTCATCAGATCATTGATGTAATTGGCCCCGCGGGACACAAACACGCCGGTCAGGATGCATCCCATCCACGGCACCGCAAAATGTACGTTTAATGCTGCAAACAGATCCGCACCCGCTGCCGCACACACCGCAATGCCCGTCCCCAGCGCACCCAACTGGATCAGCACCGCTTTCCGGCTGCCTGCCGCTGTGATGTTTTTGACATATTCCGTCAATGCTTCCACCACAACGGCCAGCATCGAAAAAATCCATACCTGTTCCATTCCTCGTCCCCCTTATTTGATGTGATGCCACTCGTCAATGCGCTGATGTGCCTGCGCCGCGCTGGCCTCCGTCCGGGCCAGCCGCTGTGCAATGTCCTTGACCTGCTCTTCCACCTGTGCCAGCGCATCGCGCATTCCCAGAATGACATCCAACTTTGCATTGACACTGCCGCGCCACTCCGCATCTCCGGCCACACGCTTCTCTCTTGCCGCCAGCCATCCGGCCAGCCCGACAAAGCATCCGGCCACGGAAATCAGAACACCAATTTCCACACTCATAATGCCACCGCCTTCCGCACGGCCTCCAGCACAGCATTCGCTTTCGTCAATGCCTCTTTCAGCTGCTGTACTTCCTGCTTCAGCACGTCCTCCGTACCGGGTAGCGGCTTTTCCCCGCAGAGGTACGGTTCCGGGTCGGTCAGTCCGCCCCCGATCCACATTGATGTATGCAGATGTTTTCCTGTCGCCATCGTCCCGGTTCCGCCCTCTATGCCCAGCACGGTTTCTCCTGCCTGCACAGCATCGCCCTGCTTCACCAGCACTTTCGCCAGATGATAATGCGCCAGTTTTACTGCTGCGTTGCCATATTCCACGACATGCCCCAGCGTTTCACTGTACCGCACCGCCGTCACGGTGCCGTCCACCACGGCACACACCGGGTTGTCGTACTGATTGCCAACGCTGTCCGTTCCGCTGTGTCCGTTTCCATACCTGCGGCTGATGAAGCCCCGCCGGTCCTTCATCTTGCCATATGGCAGCCAATTCCGGTATACTTTGATGTATGCCATCGCACGACTCCTTTCTTTGTATATTTCTGTTTTCTGTCGGCTCACTTCTTATAATTGCCCGCCTGCGTATATTCCAACGCCAGTGCTTCCAGTCCGAACGGCTCATTGTAGCCGGTATTCATCAGCCGCAGCGTCAGACTTCCGGCCTTCCGCACCAGCAGCCGCCGGCTCACAATGCGGTCGGTATGGTCGCCGTCGTCCCACAGCGCCGCATTGGTATTGGAAAAATAAAACCGCCGTACCTCCAGGCTGTTGTCCTCCATGGATTGCCACGCACCGCTGTCTTTCCGGTAATAGGCTTCGATGGAGGTGTTGCCCTCCGACGAGAGATACACGCTGAACCGGCGGTAGGTCTTTGCCTGATAAAACAAGCTGCCATCCAGATCCGCCGTCTGCCAGACTCCCTCAATCGGAACACCACAATCGTTGTAGCTGGCCGGGTCTGCCGGATCGGTGTAAAAGTGATACACCTTCCCATCCGCATCTCCGAAGCACAGCATATCGCCCTCTGTCCACAGGCACCGGGCAAAAATCCCCGTCCAGTAAAAGCATTCATACTGATAGCTGCTGTAGGGCTGGTCCCGGTGATAAGATTTCTGCAACCCGTCCAGCAGATATACCCGTCCGCTGGGATAGGCCAGCACATAGAAATCCTGATACACCGTTGCCACCGCTTCGTTCCGGTTCTCCTCTTTGGCCAGTGCCGTATCAATGTAAAACGAACGGTTCTGCTCATACTTTTCGCCGGTCAGGTCCGATGCCGTCAATGCACAGATGCCTCGTCCGGTCAGAAACAGCGGTTCACTGCCCAACGATGCAAAGCTGAAGCGCGACACTGCGCCGCGACCGGTGATGACATTACCGGTACGGAATTCCATATTCTGTACCGTGACGCCTTGCTCCGTGACGGAATCCACACGTTCACCGCATCGGATGTATACCGTGCCTTCCGCATCGTTTTTGTGCGCTGCCAACCGATCCCCCAGCAGGCTGTAGCCCATGATCCGGGCATTGCTCTGCCCCAGCACCGAATAATTCAGATCCGGGAAGTACGTCGGATCATTGATCCCGCACCAGAAATCCCGGTTGGGATATTTTTCATAGCCCGTCACAAATACACGGGCACCGGTACCTGCTTCACCGTAAGTGATACAGGTATCGCTTCGGGTCACTTTTTCCCGCTGTGCGGTCAGGTCCCGCGCCGCCGTGATGTACACGTTGTCCTGCCCCTCCACCGGCGATGCACCCGGCACCTCAGCGAAAACCACCTGTCCGCTTGCCCGGTCCACGGTAAAATCGCCTTCTTCCTGCAGTTCTTTCCAGCTTATGCCGTCTGCCTCCATGATCCGCACCGTCACTTTTTCTTCGCTGAGTCCCGAAAAACTCAGCTGATAGCTGCTGTCCTCTGCCGTTCCATAAAAACTCTCCGTCCATCGGTCGGATAGCACGTTCAGTCCTTCCAGCACCACACCGCCGCTGCCGTCGGGATTTTTTGAAATCACCGTCCGCGGTACATATGCGATATCCCGCACATTTCCAAAATGTTCGCCCTCCAGATACACATAATTGGCACCGTCCAGCAGATACAGCCGGTCATTGAAGCAAAATCCGCAGCTGCGGTCGTCATTCAGCGCATCCGTTACCTCTTTGCCGTCCACATACAGCCGTGTTCCGGCATGAATGACCTCCTGCCCGTTGTAAATGTAATGGCCATTGATACGTCCGTCGTAGGTACGATGCAAAAAATACCCCATACGTTTCCGGACCTTATCCGGTACGCTCCGCACCATATTCGGGCAGTTGGGCGACCGGCGCAGATCAATAGCCGTCGGGCTGCTGTACAGATCTGCACCCTTGAACGCCGTGATCATCGTCCGATGCAGCTCCGGTGCGGCCGGAATCTGATTTTTCCGGATATTCATCGGTACAAACATCGTTCCGCCCCCTTACTGCATTGCAAACACCGGACGGATCTGCACCCGGTCGCCAGGACGGCCCGACTGTACTGTCAGCACCATGGATGCATAACGGTTTTCCAGATAATACCCCGTCTGTGCCCGGTCCAGTGTCCCCATCGTCACATCGGCGGCCAGCTTCAGCGGCACCAGACTTTCGGCCACCGGATCGCAATCCAGCACCGTGTCATCCGAGGCATCGTGTGACAGCCGTCCGGGCTTCCGGTCGTAATAAATCCGGTACTCGCCCCATCGGTCATACGGCAGCAGCAAATGCCTGCCGTCCTCACACCGGTAGTCCGTGCATTCACTTTCACCGCCTGCCCATTGTCGCACGACCCGTCGCAGCAGACGCAGATCCTCCGGCAGTGCATACGGCACCCACGGTGCAAAGGCGGGGATTTTCTCCTCCGAGGTGTACGTCGTTTCGTACAAAGCCGCATTCCGTACCAGAAACGGATCTGCACCGGATACCGTGATCCCGTGTCCACCGTCCAGTTTTCCCCTTACCGCCGTGAAACCGCCGTCAGCCGTCTTTACCGTATGTCCGTCCGGAAATTGCACCTCTGCTGCGCCGCTGATTTCCAGATAGACACTCCCGGCCGCCGGATGTGCCAGTTCGTAGCGTTCCTCCGGCATGATTTTCTGTACTGCTGCGCTTCCACCGGGCAATTTCTTTTCGGGGCAGTGGGTCACGCCCCAGACCCCGCTCAGCGGAAATACCGCCGCCAGTCCCTGCAACACCCCGTCCAGCAAATGATCCATCCGGTCGCGGTAATCATCCAGTTCACCGGCAGCCGGCTCACATCCGTTCACCGTCGCCTCATCGATCCAGCGCAACGCGGTTTCCTTTGCTTCATTCTTGGTCATCCTGTCCCCCCAATCAAAAAAACGGGCGTGGCAATCCTGCACACGCCCTTGCCAACATCAGATATATGCCGCCGCTGCCAACAGTTCTGCCACCGTTTCCGGTACTTCGACCGTTTCACTGCGGTTGAGGAAATAATTGTATCCGTTGACGCACACCGGCACCACCCGATCCTCCTCATTCAGCGGATGCATCGGAATACGCACCCGCACCTTCGGCTCTGCCGCCAGCATCCGGCCTGCCTCCTCGGCGGGGTCCATTTTACAGCCGTCTTTTCTCATCGTTCACGCCTCCTTATGCAGATACCGCGTGTTCAATGCGCACCATTGCCAGTTCCTGCAGACGCACTGCCGCAAACAGCGCCTTCCAGCCCACCGTGCTGCGCTGATTCAGCGGGTCCGCCGTACCGCCGGACTCCACGCCCTTGATGATCATCTGCGGTGCCGAAGTACCGCCGATGTCTACCACACCGTAAGCGTCTGCACCGATGATCATCGTCTGGTGGATCTCCACAGCATCGCCCACCACGGCACCGTTGCCGGACTCTACAAAGCGCACACCGCACAGCTTGCCGATTTCGCCCGCCATAATGGCCTGACCGCCGTTGTACTTGGACACATCCTGCCACAGCGGATCGCTCATCAGGTCATAGGCCGTCTCCGGGTCCACGATGCCGATGTAAAAACCACCGTCCACCGGCTTGGCATGGTTTTTCCGCAGGGTACGCACCGCCTTGCGGATCTCGTCGCTGGTCAGCACATCATCTGCCGTCACATCGCCGCGCTTGGTCTTGCCGTTGGCGTACTGCACGTTGGTACCGGCCAGCACCACATCACGCACGATGGTATCCACCGTCAGACCAGCCGACTCACCCAGCACCTGTGCCATCTCGGTAATGACCGGATCAATGCCGGTCATATCCAGCACATCGGAAATACGCACGAAATCGCCGTACTGGTTCACCGTTGCCGTGACCGTAGCCATCGACAGCGCACTGCCGTCCGGGGTCACGCCCTCGGTCAGCGCCGCGGTCTTCGGCTCGATGGCATTGAACCGACGGAAATTCACCGTGGTGCCCTCGTGCTTCGGCGCACTCTTCTTCTGACCATAGCGGGTATACACCAGTTCCGGGGTCAGGCGGCGCAGCAGCGCCTTCTCATAAAAGGTTTTGTTTTCGGCCGTCACGTTGCCGGTCGTATGGATCATATCAGCCATTGTTCATTCTTCCTTTCGTTGTTCATGTTCAAAATACTCAGACATTCTTCCGGAGTTCGCCGTTCAGTGCCCGCTGCAGCATCCGGTCAAACTCCGCATCGCTCATCCGCTTGTAGTCCGGCTTTTCCTCGCCGGCCTCGCCGCCCAGCGCTGCCGGAGTAGCACGGGCGTTGCGGCGCATTTCCTCCATCGCCTCTTTGCGACCACGCGCACCGGCTTCCTGCAGCAGTTCACCCACGTGCTGCAGCAGCACCGCCTGAAATGCCGCTTTCATCCCCATCGTGCGGCCCTTCTGCCGGGCATATCCCGCCAGCGCCTCTACCTCCGGATACAGCTGCCGGTATACTTCACCCAGCTGTGCATCCCCGCGTAGTCCGCGGTCTTCCTCCTCATCCTGATAGCGTCTCAGCTGCATCCGCAGCGCTTCGGTTTCCGGGTCGCTCTGCGGCACATCCTCTGCCGCCAGCAACGCCATCAGTTCCTCCACGCTGGTCAATGGCATTCCCGTATCAGGATGCACCAGACGCAGCTTCTGCATCAGCTCCTGTTCATACTCGCTGCGCCATTTTTCCTTTGCCGCATTGAGTCTTCTGGAAAATGTCCGGGTTTCCCCCTCATTTTCCGGGACAGCGGTCGTTCGTTCCGTCTGTCCGGCCGGATTCTCTTTCATCTCTCTGACTCCTTTCTCCGGTCTGTGCGTGTGCCCATGCAGGCGGACGTCTTCACCCGCACCGCACACCGTTCCTGCATTCCCGTTTCCGCGGCGAAGGTCGGTCGGTGCCGTTTATCAGCCGCATATCGCATCAATACAGGCGAATCGCCTGCTCTGCTTCCCCATCTTTCTCCGTGCATTGCGGATTTCTGCACCCGAAGCGCAGAATCCGTTCCACCACGGTTTCTTCTTCGGCTGAGGTATCTCCGGTCACCCGGATATAGCTGCCGTTGATGTACATTTCATTGCCGCAGTTTTTACAGATCATACTTCATCCCTCCGTACCGCCGGAATTTCCGGCAGGATCACGCCGTCCGCCCCTTCCGGTCGATACAGCATCTTTTTTTGTTTGACATCGTTCACCGGTGTCCCGTTCATTCCGGCAGCCTCATTTTCCGCCCGCATCTGGCGGAGCCGCTCCTTGAACGGCACCACATTTTCCGAAGCCAGCTCGATGTATTGGTCTACGGTAATATAGCCGTTGGCCAGAAAATTGTCCAGCGTGGTCTGACTAAGTACCTCGCTGAATTCGCTCGATGCACCCACATCCACTGACAGCGCAAATCCGATGTCCCGGTAACGCGCTCCGTTGAACCGTCGCAGTTCCCGTCTGCCGTCCCGGTTCACATACAACGGCCGGTCAAACACATAATATGCCAGAATAAATTCCAGCCAGATGTGTCCCACCTGCTTGAGTACATTCCAATACCGCTTCTGGATCTCCTCGATCGGAGTCTTGGCCTGTGTCTGCAGCGCAATGATGGCGCTGGCGGCCATTTCTGCCCCGGTCATTTCGCCGGTGATGACCTCCGACACACCGGACACCGTCCGGCTCAGTTCCATGACCGCCGTACTCAGGTTCATCGCCGTACTGCTGAACACCGGCGGATTCAGATACCGGATGCCGTTGCCCCCGGCACTGTAATCAATGAT
Organism: Clostridia bacterium; assembly: GCA_017462405.1. GTDB lineage: Bacteria > Bacillota > Clostridia > Oscillospirales > Acutalibacteraceae > RGIG4076. Next base: position 13,581 of record JAFTRF010000113.1, read on the forward strand.
ATGTTCACCAGGCTCATTGGTCACCGGCTGCCGGATGGCACCGGGGGTAGACAGCAGCTTCGGCCATGCCGTCTGCTGCACACTCAGCAGCAGCATCGCAATATTGAAATTGATCGCTTTCTGATTTGGAATAATGCCTTCCGCCTCTCCGATGCCGTAAATGCACTTTTTCCGTGGCTGCCATGTCATCAATACAACGGGA
>JAFTRF010000114.1 GCA_017462405.1 Clostridia bacterium
ATGCCTATGTACCGATGAAGATCAACTGTGGCGATATGGAATTTATCGATACCCCGGCCTTGGATCTTGCGGATATGGGCGCCAAGCTGAAAAAGAGCAAGGAACGCTCCGGCACCTCCTGCCCCAACGCACAGGAATGGCTGGATGCTTATGAGGGCGGCGACTGTGTATTTGCGGTCACAATCACCGGTACCCTGTCCGGCAGCTACTCCGCTGCACGACAGGCGAAGGCCGATTATGAGGAAGCTCATCCCGGTGCGCGGGTACATGTCATCAATTCGTTGTCCGCCGGTCCGGAAATGGAAATGATCCTGTACAAGCTGCGGGACCTGATTGATGAGGGCAAGGATTTCGACACCATCAAGGCTGAGATCACCGAATATCAGAAGCATACCCGTCTGGGCTTTGCGCTGCTGTGTATGGACAATCTGGCACGCAACGGCCGCGTCAGCAAAGCGGTCGCCAAGATCGCCGGTGTGCTGAATATCCGTGTGGTCGGCAAGGCCTCCAACGAGGGTACGCTGGAGCCTCTGCACAAGGCACGCGGCGAAGCCAAGATGCAGGATGCGCTGATGACCGTGCTGGCCGACGAGGGCTATAACGGTGGCTGGGTGCTGATCCGCCATGCCGGAAATGCCGAATCGGCAGAAACGCTGCGCCGCTGCATCAAGAAAAAGTTCCCCCGTGCGCGCGTGGATATTGATACCTGTGCGGCTCTGTGTACCTACTATGCCGAAACCGGCGGTATGCTGGTCGGCTTTGAAATCTGATTTTATTGATGTGCATATGAAAACTCCCGGAAAACGCACGATGGTGTGTCTTCCGGGAGTTTTTTCGTGTCGGATGGTTGATTTCCGGGATGGAAGATCAGCGGCAGATGGGAGCCAGGTCATCTTCCTTCAGCCCAAGCAGATTGGCGATGATGTCTGCATTGGGGTAGAAGTCGTGCTGCTTGTTGTCGTGGGAGTCGCTGCCGAAGGTAAACTTGCAGCCGTAGTCCTTTGCCAGCGAGAACATCCGCATGTGGCAGTCATCGGCGATCTGCTGCGGCGTCATATTTTTGGAATAGGCCACATTGATCTCAAATGCGATATTCTTTTCCGCCGTTTTGTCAAACAGGCGCTTGAAGGTATCGTCGGGGATCATTTCGATAAGGATTTTCGGGTCAAAGGGCATCAGACAGACATCGAACTGATGCGCCATGGCGGTGATGTAGCGGCTGACCTTGCTGTTTAGGATATCCTCGTAGGCCTGCACCATGAATTCGACGTGCTTGTCGTAGTTGGTGATATATTCCTTGGGCATGATCATGTGGGTGTGGGAGTTGGGGACCACGATGAAGTCAAACTTTTCGGCTTCAGCCTCGGTGATGGCGACCTCCCGGCGGGGTGTGTGGTACTCCGTCTCACAGCCGAAGTACAGCTGCAGACCAGGTTCATTGACCTTTGCCAGTTCTGCTTTCAGCTGGGCATTGTGCTCGAAGGGATGTGCGCGGTAGAAGCCACGGGCACCCGGAATATTGCCGTCACCGAAGTGGTCGCTGAAGCCGATTTTCTTCAGGCCCAGCTTTTTGGCGGTGGCAACGTAATGCTCCACCGTTGCAGAGTCCTGTCCGCAGATGGAATAATGGGTATGTACATGGAAGTCGTGGGTGATTTTCATAAAAGCTCCCTCCGTAGTTCGTATTTCCGGTGCCGCAGTACGCTCCGGTCTGCTTTTATTATAGCAGAAAAATAAATATCCTGCAACAGTTTTCTGCTATCCTTGCTATTTTCTGCGAATGGTGTATAATAAATAATATATTCCAGACGAAAGGAGTGTGTACGATGTCTGTCTATCGGGAGCTGATCAAAAATTTTGAAAAAATCCGTAAAATCATGCGTGAGTTTTACGTCTACGGCTTCCGCAACCGGGAGGAATACCGCGGCAAAAGTGCCCGCTCCTACGACGATGAACGCCGCCGGCTGGAAAGCTGGCTGGGCAATCATATGCGTTTCGTACATACCCCGGAAGGAAAAAATGTATTCATCTCCATCGACAGCCGAACCGAACCGTGCAATCCCTTGTATCAGGCATGGAAGGCCAAAAGCTTTACCGACGGCGACATTACCTTGCATTTCATTTTGTTCGATATTCTGCATAATCCGTCGGTGATGCTGTCCCTGAAGGAGATCCTGACGGCGGTGGACTCTTATCTTTCTGCAACCGGCAGTGCGATGGTCTTTGACGAATCTACCGTCCGCAAAAAGCTGAAGGAGTATACCGAACTGGGGCTGATTGTGGGCGAAAAATCCGGAAAAAAGCGGATGTACCGTCGCGCCGATGCGTTTCCGGACGAACTTCCGCCCGATGTCCTGCATTATTTTTCTGAAGCCGCACCGTGCGGTGTCATCGGGTCGTTTTTGCTGGACGGCCGGCCGCCGATGGACGGTTGCTTTGGTTTCAAGCATCACTACATTACTTCTGCAATGGACAGCGAGGTGTTGGCAGACCTTTTTTCCGCCATGCAGGAAAAGCGTATTGTCACGGTGTCCAATCTGAGCCGTCGCGCCGATGAACCGAAGCGGATGCGCATCATTCCACTGCGGGTGCTTATCAGCGTGCAGAGCGGACGGCAGCATCTGATGGCGTATCACCCGGAAAACAACATGATCAAGGCCTTCCGGGTGGATTACCTGTCCGATGTCCGTCCGGAAGAAGTCTCACCGCGTTTTGATGAACTGCGGGCCGAGCTGGACTGGATGCAGACGCGGATGTGGGGTGTGACCGTCCGCGGACGTACCGGCATCCCGGCCCGGACGGAACACGTGGAATTTACCGTACGGGTCAAGCCCGGAGAGGAGCATATCATCCAGCGGCTGGAGCGGGAAAAGCGCGTTGGCTATGTGGAGCAGCTGGACGAGCAGACGTGGCGATTTACGGCGGATGTGTACGACAGCGGCGAGCTTCGTCCGTGGATCCGGTCGTTTCTGTGCCGCATCAGCAGCCTGCATTGCTCCAACCGTGCGGTGGAAAATCAATTCCGCAATGATCTGGACGCAATGTACCGGATGTACGGCATCGGGGAGGAAGGGACATGATCTTTCATGAGATTCATTCGGTATATTACCGTACCGTGGGGAAATTACTGCGCGCCCTGCTGGTCGGCGTGTCGTCCGAAGCAGATTTACGGCGCATCATACAGGAGAATGCTTTTGAAGAAAGCATCCTGACGATTCTGCCGGCACTGAAGGAAGGCAAATGGCCATTGATGCGCCCGGACCGGACGACGCCTCTGCGGCATCCGCCGACCCAGCCGCTGACCCTGCTGGAAAAGCGTTGGCTGAAGGCCATCCTGCTTGACCCGCGTATCCAGTTGTTTGATTTATCCGTACATGGGCTGGAGGCGGTGATGCCGCTGTTCACCACGGCGGATTACTGCATCTACGACCAATACACCGACGGCGATCCGTACACGGATGCCGGGTATCAGGAGCGCTTCCGGCGGATCCTGTCTGCGGTACGGGCAAAACAGCCGCTGAAACTGGAAGTAGAGTGCCGCCGGGGCGGAACGGAATGCCTGACGGTATGTCCTGCCCGGTTGGAATACTCCGAAAAAGACGACAAGTTCCGGTTGCGCTGCGGCGGTGCCCGGCGCAAGGTCATCAACCTGGCGCGCATTGTATCCTGTGTCCCGGCGGATCCGGAGGGGAGTTTTGCTGCACCGCTGCCGCTTGTCAAACGAAGCGTTTCGCTGAAGATCCGGAATGAACGCAATACCCCGGAGCGGGTACTGCTCCATTTTGCCCATCTGGAAAAGCAGGCCGTACGGGAAGACGACGGTCGTTATCTGGTGCATCTCCGCTATGATGCGGAGGACGAAACTGAAATGCTCATCCGTATACTGAGTTTCGGCCCGATGGTCGAGGTTGTTGCCCCGGAACGCTTCCGGAATTTAATCATTGCACGGCTGAAAGCACAAAAAAGCTGCGGACCAATCTGAGTTCGCAGCTTTTTTTCCGTGATTTTTCCAGATGGATGCGATAAAATAATCCTGCAAGGTCACTTCATGTGGTGCAGTCCACCGCACCATGGTACGTCCGGCGCTGCCGCGCACGTATGCCGAAGGATTTTTGCACTTGGAGCGGGTTCGAATCCCGCCCGTAATGCGTTGGATCGCAATTGTGCCCTGACCCGGCACACGCCGTGTAACAACGGCTCAATGATTTATGTGAATGCGGCCGCGCCGCCCCGTACGGAACTCTTGCGGTATCCGACGAGGCAGTACGGCGACAGCCTTGTCCCGGAATCTCCCCGCTGTGTGACACCGGCAGCCAGAAGTCCAGACTTCCCGCTGCCGGACGATCCTCCGGGCATTCCGGGCCGCTCCGCCGTATGTGCGTCCGCAATCCGCTATCACCCTCAAGGAGGTATATATATTATGAAAAAGATCATCATCAACGAAAACCAGCGCGGTTTCCTGTTTAAAAACGGTAAGTATGTCCGGATGCTGTCTGCCGGCAAATATTATCTGTTCGGTGGCCGGGAAATCGAAATCGTATCTATGGAACAGCCCATCGGTTCTGCCCGGTGCGCCTTGAACACCCTGCTGGCTGACCCGAACATTTCCGCATCTGCGGCTGTCGTCGAAGTCGGGGATCAGCAACTGGCACTCCACTTCGTCAACGGTCAGTTTGCGGAGGTGCTCCGCCGTGGCACGTATGCCTATTGGTACGATCCCGACCACCACGCGTTTCAGCTGGTGGATATTTCCGCCCAGGAGGTCGGTGCGGACGTTCCGGAATACATTTTCAGCAAGATCCCGCTGTCGTGGTACACCCGGATCGAAGTGGCAGAATACCAGAAAGCGCGCCTGTACGTTAACCAGAAGTTCGTGCGTCTGCTGGATGCGGGCACGTACTATTTCTGGAAAAACGGCGCAAAAGTAGACGTAGGCTATGTGGACACCCGTCTGACCCAGCTGAACATCACCGGTCAGGAAATCCTGACCCGCGATAAGGTTGCCTTGCGGATCAACTTCGTTTGCCGCTATCGGGTGACCGACTATATAAAAATCGCCACCGAAATCGACGACTTTGCCGAGCAGCTGCACGTCACGGCCCAGCTGGCCCTGCGGGATTATGTCGGCAAGTACAAGCTGGACGAAATTCTGGAAAACAAAGAGGAGCTTTCCCGGTTTGTCTTTGACCGGCTGAAAGCAGAGGAGCAGGCGTTGTTTGTGGAAATCGTGGATGCCGGCGTCAAGGACATCATCCTGCCCGGCGAGATCCGCGACATCATGAACACCGTCCTGATTGCTGAAAAGCGGGCGCAGGCCAACGTCATCACCCGCCGCGAGGAAGTCGCGTCTACCCGTTCGCTGCTGAACACTGCAAAGCTTATGGACGAAAACCAGACGCTGTATAAACTCAAGGAACTGGAGTACATCGAGCGCATCTGCGAAAACGTGGGCACCATCCAGCTTAACGGCAACGGAGACGTGCTGTCGCAGCTGACCGGCTTGCTCCGGAAAAGCTGACCGCGCACCATCCGACCACATTCATTCCTTACAGAAAGGAGAAACCATCATGATTGAAATTACAGGAAAATACAATTCCGCCGTGTGCTATACCGATCAGGTGGAGCCGGAAGCATACAAGCAGATACTGACGGTATGCAATGAAGAAGCCTTTCAGCACAGTAAAATCCGCATCATGCCTGACGTTCACGCCGGAAAAGGCTGTACCATCGGCACCACGATGACCATCACCGACCGGGTCGTGCCCAACATGGTCGGGGTCGACATCGGCTGCGGCATGTATACGGTTTGTCTCGGACAGACCGACATTGATCTCGCACAGTTTGATGCGGCTGCACACGAGATTCCCAGTGGCCGCGCGGTGTGGCAGGGACGGCAGGAGAAATTCGACCTGACGGCACTGCGCTGTTTCCGCAGCCTCAAGGATACCAAACGGCTGGAGCGCAGCCTCGGTACGCTGGGCGGTGGCAACCACTTCATTGAAATCGATGTGGACGAGGACGGCAACAAGTATCTGATCATCCACTCCGGCAGCCGGAATCTGGGGACACAAGTTGCGGAAATCTATCAAAATTTCGCCGTTGACCTCAACTGCGGCAAGGAAGTCTACTTCCAGCGCCGCGATGAAATCATCCGCACCTACAAGGCCTCCGGTCGTAAAAGTGAAATTGCCTCCGCGCTGAAGGCATTGGCCAAAAGCTTTGTGTCTCAGCCGCTGACCATGCCCAAGGAGTTGTGCTATCTGTATGGCTCGCTCATGGATGATTATCTCCACGACCTGGCCCTCTGCCAACACTTCGCCCTGCGCAACCGCGAGAAAATGGCCGAAATCCTGTTAGCAAAGACCGGACTGCAGGGCGGCGAAGCTTTCCAGACCATCCACAATTATATTGATGTGGATGAGATGATCCTCCGCAAGGGTGCCGTGTCGGCAAAGGTGGGGGAGAAACTGCTGATTCCGATCAATATGCGTGACGGCAGCCTGCTGTGTGTCGGCAAGGGCAACCCGGACTGGAATTGCTCCGCGCCGCACGGTGCTGGACGGTTGCTGTCCCGCTCGATGGCGCGCGAACAGCTGACCATGGCAGAATATCAGGCCGAGATGGCAGGCATTTACACGACCTGCGTTTCGGCGGGTACGCTGGACGAATCGCCCATGGCCTACAAGCGCATCGACGACATCGTGGCACATATCGATCCCACTGCAGAGATCATTGCGCGTCTCCGACCGATTTACAACTTCAAGGCATCGGAATAAATTTATACTGTAACACAGGAAAAGGGGTGTACTTGCAGCTTTTTGCAGTACATCCCTTTTCCCATTTGCATTCCGGTGCGCTTCGTGCTATAATGGAGAAAATCATTCATAAAGCGAGGTTTTGACGCGATGGCAGCAACATCAAAGAAACGCAGAAAAGGTCTGCGGATCACGCTCATTTCCATTTTGTTGGTATTCACACTGTTGACCGGCGGTGTGCTTGTAGTCATGCTGAATCCCTGTCCGGCTGATCAGTCAGCCATAGAATCCTTTTTACCGGAGGCCGCAGACGGTGTCACCGACGGCTCGTATACGGTTTTTGCACCGGATGATCCCGTAGCCGGATTCATCTTCTATCCCGGCGCGCGGGTGGAGCACGAAGCGTACATTCCGCTGATGCAGGCGTGCGCCGCAAAGGATATTCTATGTATTCTGGTGGAAATGCCTATGGATTTCCCGTTGCTGTGGGGCAATGCCGCTGATGGGCTACAGGACAAATATCCGGAAATCGACCAATGGTACATCGGAGGGCATTCGCTGGGCGGCTATATGGCGGCCGGTTATCTGGGCGACCACGCAGACGATTATGTTGGATTGATTTTGATGGCTTCGTATACGGAAACCGATCTGAGTGGCACCGGGCTGGATGTCCTGACCATTTACGGCAGTGAGGATAGCGTTCTGAATAAAGAACGCTACGAAAAGGGGCTGACCCTGCTGCCGGAAGGCTATACGGAAATCGTCATTGATGGCGGTTGTCATGCATATTTCGGGATGTACACCGGACAGGATGGCGGCGATTTGCCGGTGACAAACGCAGAACAGCTTCTTATGACCGCTGATGCCATCCGGACATTCGTCGAAAAATAATGCAAAAAACGCAAATTATTTTGCAAAAAGGGTTGACAAATGAATCGGGCTGTGATATACTAACCAACGTCGAAAGGACATGGGGGTATAGCTCAGCTGGGAGAGCGCTTGAATGGCATTCAAGAGGTCAGCGGTTCGATCCCGCTTATCTCCACCATAAAACGGTAGCAATCGTAATGGGTTCTACCGTTTTTTTGTTCAGAAAATATTGCACGAATACGTCATGGAAATATCACATGAGCGAATATTTGTTTCATGAAAATATCGCATGAACACTTTATGCAGCTTTTTCAGAACAAAAAAAGAAGTCACCGCACCTCCCTTGCAGGTCTGCCAAAACGATGCAAGAAAAATGGTTGACTTCTCAAAGACCTGTGTTATAATCGAATCATGATTGATTACAACACAAGTAATTTCCGGGGAGACGCATGAAGTTCCATTCTTGCAGTTTTGGTGCAAGGAGGTACAAAGCCGTCCGAAAGGTTCGCCAAAACCATTCGGGAAGCGTTTGCGTATTCTCTGTATGAGACGCACGAGAATTCCGTTCTTGCACTAGCCATGCAGAACAGAATTGTAAGCTGATCTGTCGGTCGCCAAACCTTCAGACGGTGTTCGGGCGTTTCTTTTTTTGTCTAAAAATGGACTTTTCCTGCCTGCCACAGCATGAAAAGAAACATTGTACTCTTACTATACACCCCTTTTGAATAAAAAGCAATAGTTCAACATTGATTTTTGAGATTTTGCGAAGATTTTTGCGCGCAAAAAGCCCTGCTCCGTAGGCCAGAAATGCTTTCCAATACAGCAGATCCCGGAATAATAAGAGTTCCAGGAGTCGTGATGGAGGCAAATCAAGCCTTGTCGGAGCAGAGCTTTTTATTTTATTCAAAAACTTTGAGAAGCTGATTCTTCAGATAGTCTTGGTCAGGGTGTACATAGCGACGGGTAGTGAACGCTGGATTGGTATGTCCGAGAATCTTAGACAGGGCGGTGACTTCAATACCTTTTTCAATCGCGCGTGTAGCGAAGGTATGACGATATACATGCGTGGTCAGGTTCGGCAGATTGGCGGCTTTCCGCAGCCGAAGATAAAGCCCTTTCAGTACCTCTGTGCTGATCTGCTGGGAAGTGGAGGTCTGAAATACATATGCATTCTGAGGTATACCATCATGGTGAAGATCAGTCAGCAGCGCTACCATTCTGGAGGTCAGCGGAACACGACGGACACCGGCTTCGGTCTTGGAGGTCTGAATATTGAGCCAGCCCTGACACAGATCGACATCGCTCCATTTCAGATTCTGCAACTCAGATCTGCGAAGCCCGGTGTACAGGAAAAAAATCACAACATGACCCAACGGGTCGTTGAGGGCAGCCTTTTCAAGTCGCGCCTGTTCGTTTACAGTCAGACCATCTACATTTTTTTCACATGCGTTTCGGGGTACGGTCAATCCGTTGCTGGGGGAGGACGTAATCAGGTTGTTCTTTACCGCATAACACAAAGACGACGTAAAGATACTACGGATTTTTTGCAGTGTGGATTTGGATAAATGTGTGGAGAGCGTATTCAGGGCATCCTGCAACATTACGTGTTTGATTTCCTCGATTTCAGTTTGCATCAGGTCAGGAAAATGCTTATGCAGGGTTTTGATGAGGTGGACATACATGGTTGTGGTGGAGGTTGTAACTTTTGGACGCATATATATATCCATCCATTGTTGCAGCCAATGCGAATAGGTCATGAAAAATCCGTCCTTTCGTAAAATAGAATGGGGTTTCTTTCAGCATCTTATCAGATTTTACCAAAATAAGAGACGATTTTTTCAGTTGACGAACAACAGAGAGAAGCTCAGTAGATAACTTTTCACTGACAATCTCAAAGTGCGCCTCACATGCGTTCAAGAAATCAAGGCCGGATTCGTTTGCGCTAATATCAGAAACAAGTTGCATGCATATTTCCCTCCTTAAAAAGAGAATATTTTACAAAAATTATACCGTGTGTTTTTTGCTCTGTCAAACGAACGAGCCAGTTCTGAAGGGTAAACGCGAGGTTTCCGACAAAATTCACAGAATGTTTACGCTGCCTCCCAGTTCTGAAAGGAATTTGTATTTTCAAAACTGCAAATCGCAAAAAAGATGTCCGAGTCACTTCAGACCCGGACATCTTTTCACTTTCCATAGAATGCTTCATACCCGTCGCGGATGGCCTCATCGGACGGTCTGGAGGCCGTGATGAAATCCAGCGCATAGTATCGGTCCGGCCAGAGGCGAACGGGATTTTTCTGGTAGGCCGATGTATCAACAGCATCCATACTTTCGTCATCCCGAAGCCGTCGGGCAATGATTACCGTCCGGTCGCCCCAGAAAAAGTAGTCGCAGGTGGACATAACGAGATAGGAATCGTCGATTCTGGGGTCATCCGGAATGTAATATGCGGACCGTATACGAGCCTGATAGATATACGCATTGAACTGCTCCTCGTGGACAAAAGCGGTATTCGTATACGGAAACAACGTAGTTTCGTACTTGCTGGCGCGACAAACGGCGATGATTTTCCATTGACCCTCACGGTAGATGGTATCAAACGTAAACGTCGGATGCTTCTTCAGAAAGTCGAATTTCTTGAAAAGCATGAGCTGACCGAACATCAGATCGTCATACTCCATGTTGTGTCCGTACATAACCAGTATTTGCGACTGAGGAGACAAGGCGCAGTTCCCGGCAATATACAGACTGCCGTATTTGTCGAAGCGACCGTCAGGGTCTTTCTTGAGATAATAGTCCGGGTTATCCGGAGTAAAAAACACGGGATGGTCCAGACTTGTTCCGGGTATTTTCAGCCATCCGGCGGTATCCTCGTTGCGGTTCAGCATGGGACGGAATTTATCCAGCACCTCAAGCGGTTCCATCGTCGGCGGTTTAGAACTGGTATCGGAAGAGGCAGGAGGATCTGGAGTGGGCTGCCCGTCGCCGTTGCCGGACCATCCGGAGGACGCAGCGGAAGACGAGCTGCCGTACAGGAGGTCCTTGTATTGATTGAGGGTATTCTGGTTCTGGGCCGGGGCGATCACCAACTCATAGGCCAGCACGGCACCGCTTCCAAGAAAGGACATCAGCAGAATTGCAAACAGGCTGCGGAACAATCGTTTGTGAGTTTTCTTTTTCATGCGTAATTTCTCCTCTCGATTAAAAAGAAAACCGCCCACTCCCACCAAACCAAAAAGGCAGAGTAAGCGGTTCATGTAAATTCGGTTGTTGATTGCCTGAGAGTTCGTCAGGCCGTCGCCTTCGCCTCAGATCAGAACGGCAGGTCCTCGTCGCTCAGGTCCACGTTCTCGTACTGCGGAGTCGCTCCTGCGGATGCTCCGGTGCCGTTGACCGCCGGTGCGGACGCAGTGGCATTGCTTTTCTTCGACCCTACAGGGAAGTGGATGCTCTCGGCGATGATTTCGATGGCCTTGCGGTTTACACCGTTTTTGTCCTTGTAGGTCCGGGTCTGCAGACGACCCACAATGCCTACGCCATCACCCTTGTGGAAATACTTCGCGATGCGCTCGGCATTGTTGCGCCACGCGACACACTCGAAAAAATCTGAATCGTATTCGCCATTTGCGTTTTTGTAGTCTCGTGCGACAGCGACAGCAAACGTCGAAACGGAAATGCCGTTCGGGGTGGTTTTTACTTCGACGTCCTTGGTCAGACGGCCTTCGATAATAACAGTGTTCAACATGATAGATTACTCCTTTTCAGAATTAAATGTTTTGAGATGCGCTCATTTCCGCAATGATGCGCTCGCTGTCCCGCAAGAAGCGGACATAATTGGCCATGATCCACGCATTTTTGTGTTCGTTACACCGAACCAAAATCTCGTAGAACTCCTCGTCCTTCAACTGTACGGTTCCCTTGACAGAAACTTTGTACGTGCCAGAAACAATGGAGGTCGTGCCGTTTGCACCTTGCTGGATTTTGCCCGTGCCGTTTTCGACGGTAATCATCCAAGGATAGGTTTTCACCTTTCCGTTGTACTGTTGCTGACGCACAATGCTGAGTTTTGTGACCTTTGCGTCGCCGCCACCGGTAGCAATGCACTTCGTTTCTGGCTCGATCGTAACATCTCGTCCGGTGGTCATGCCCC
>JAFTRF010000115.1 GCA_017462405.1 Clostridia bacterium
AAAATCAGCTTCATCCGGTGTGGACGAAGCTGATTTTTATTATAGTTTGCAATCAATAATAGGCAGACTGCCAGGTGAAAGCCGCGGTCATCGGGTTTTGCGCGCAGACGAATTCGGCGTTTTCGGCGACCAGCGTGGAGCGTTCTCCGTCGAACTCATATATTTTTCCGTTACGGATGTACAGGATTTTATCTTTGCTGATGCGCCAGTCTGCAGTTACTTGCTCGGAGATGAGAATGTCATTGCCGTCACCATTTATGAAGTGCAGGTTGTAGCGTCCGGCGCTGTTGGAAAGCCGGTGCAAGATCCAGCTGCCGTCCTCGTATAAGTAAGCCCCATCGGCATCCTCTATGAGACAAGTGGATTTACCGTTGCGGAATACGTACCGATCATACACGGTACGGTTGGTCAATGGGGCGGTTCTGCATTTGCTGTAATACAGAACACCGTCATACAGCCCAAATCTGCGGATCCCTTCATCCACTTTCTTCAGTTTGCCGATGCGCCCGCTCCAGATCGGTGCGGTCCACAGAGAGGAACCGTTTTCAGATTCGGCCACAGCATAAAAGGTTTTGTCAGAAATGACAAATCTCCAGGCACCCGGCAGTCCGTTCAGGGTTTTCACGGCAGAGCGGGAATAACGGATGGTTCGCTCGGTGCGGCAATCCAGTATATAACCATGCTCCAGACTGCGCAATTCCGATGGGCTCTCGTGATAGTCGCGGAGCGTGTAATACTGAATGTAGCCCGCCGCACCGGTGGCTTGATAATCCACGATGTCGGCGGCGACAATGTGGGAACGACCATTCAGAATACGGCACAGATCGTATACTTTGACGGGCTTACCGTTTCGCTCCACGGTGCGTGTGTGCTCCAGATAATAGTGTCCGTATGCCTCGCCGAAGCTGTCCGTCCCCCAAAAGCTGGACAACCGGCTGCTGATTTTTCTGGCTTCACCGAACAAGCCGAGACGGTAAAGTGAAATACGGCCATTGCCGTCGGGACGGGTAAAGAGGAGTGTGTCCAGATCTTTCGTATAGAGGAAACTATAGTCCCCCAGTACCTTTACGGAACGGTCCAAGGCGTGCATGGATACCTTGTACAGAATGGCATCCCGATGGGTGATGCGCTGAATGATGTAGGCGATGCGGTCGCCGTCCACCCACGCTTCGGAGACATTGGTGGCAATGAAAACAGCCGATTCTCCTTGGTAAGCATAGAGTTTGTCTTCACTGTCGAGGTAAACGACGGTATTGCCGTCGTCGGCCAGGATCAGTGTGCTCCAGTCTGCCCGCCCGGAAATGTGCTGCACCAAAGCCCGGTCGTGATCGGGTTCTCCGGTCAGCTTCTGATATTCCACCCGGTAGAGGTTGCCGGCATCGGCTACGTGAATGTCCGAATCCCGACAAAGGTAATAGATGTATTTGCCGTCCGGGGAAAAACGGCCGTCGTAAAAATGTTTGGAGTCGGGCAGCGGTACGGCGGTGCCGTCTGCCCGGACAACAAAGCCGCCTTCGTCGGAGCGATAAACGTAAGCATCCGGGGGCGTTGTCTGCTGCCTCATAAACCACAGGATGACCAGCAGCACGCAGACGGCCAGTGCAGACAAACCAAGGAGCAGTTTTTTGCACGAAATCGTTTTTTTCATTGGATGCACGTCCTTTCTGCATCAGCGTGAGATGCTCCAGCTCTGAACGGGGGTCATCTGGTGCGGAATCCAGACTTTCGAGGCATTTTCTGCCAGCAGGGTGGATTGGTTTCCATCAAATTCGTACAAATGCCCGTCGCGGAGGTACAGCACCTTTTCTTTGCTGATGCGCCACTCCTTGGTGACGTTTTCAGCAATGGTCGTGGTCGTGCCGTCGGCATCGACAAACAGCAGCGTATAGGCTGTGGTTTCACCGTGGTATGCCAGCAGACTGCCGTCCTCATACAGGAGGACACGGTTCACATTTTCCAGAATGCGGGTGCTTGCTCCATCCCGATAGGTGCGGAAGTGCGTGATATCCGATGTGGGGTTCTTTTCCATATAGTACAGGGTGTTGTTCAGCGCGAAGGGCGTTCCTACGTTGCGATGGTCGGTGGTGATTTCCGTAAAGTCACCGGTGGTGTCATCCTGCACCGGAGCGACCCAAAGCGAGGAAATATTCGTATACGAGGGTAATGCATGGTCAGCCACAAACAGCGCATCGTCGGTCAAAGCAACGGGAGCAACGGAGTTGTACTGCTGCTGAATCTTCCGGAACGATACGGCAGCCGCAGCGGACAAACGGACAACCTGACCGGTATCCCGGTTCACAAAGCGAAGCCGGGTTCCGGTCGGGGACATAACTATTGTGGTGTTGAAATACAGCGGCAGATGAGATGCCGGGAAATAAAGCCCTAACCCCGAAGCGTAAGCGACCGCGTGCTGATTCCCGTTGTCGTAGCAATGCAGGTTGTAGTAGCCGGGGCCTGAAACGGCGTAATAAACCCGGTTGCCGTAATTCGCAACAAATCCGATTTTGGCAATGTGCTGGGGGTCACTGCCGACAGAGATCCGGTACAGGGAGCGAACGATGGGTGTGTCCGGATCACTCAGTTGGGTGTAGAACAAGTCATCCAGATCCTTCGTGATCAGAGAAAGATAATTTTCTGCCAGCAGGACGGGGGAATCCCATGCGCCGATGGTTACGGCACAGAGATTGTTACAGCCGGAAACACTGGTAATGTATGCGATACGGTTTTCGTCAAACCATGCGTCGGTGACGTGTTCTGCGATCTGTACGGTATTCTGATCGCTGTATACATACAATGTATCATCCGGTGTCCGATAAAGGATCGTGCGGCCGTCGTCGGAACATTTTAGTGTCGGACTGCTTGCGGACTCTGCGATTTTTTGCACATAGAACTGATCGTGTCGGGAATTGCCGTTGAGTTTGCGATGTTCTGCACGGTATAAGGCACCACAATAAGCGGGATCGTCTGATTGCGGATCGTGGTCGATGTAGTAGAGGTATTTTTCACACGGATCAAATTGATAGTCCACGAGCTGTGTGGTTTCCGGCAGTTTTACGGTACTGCCGTCCAGACGAATGATGAAATAATCTGTACCGGACTGGTAAACGTAAGCAGCCGGGGAAGCCGTTTGCTGCTTCACAAACCACAGGATGACCAGCAGCACGCAGACGGCCAGTGCGGACAGACCAAGGAGCAGTTTTTTGCGCGAAATCGGTTTTTTCATTGGATGCACGTCCTTTCCCCATGAAAATGTATTTTATATTAAAACTATAACATAAACTAATGCAAAACACAAGAGTAATATTAAAAAAACAATAAAAATGCGCCCTCTGTCCAATCAATGACAAAGGGCGCAAATCAATAAAATGCAACAAAACGAGGCGATTCTAATAAGACAAAAAGCAACAAACAGTTACTTCGGAAGAACCGGCGGATTCGTCAGCACCGAATGTCCGGTGAAAGGCACTTCACCCAGCAGCCGGGCGGCCAGTGCTTCTGCGGCATCGGGCGAGGGCGAACAGTTCATTTCGATGAAGGTAGGATCCTCCGGAAAATAATCATAGGCGAAATACGGTGAACCGTAATTGACCACGATCTTTTTCTCCTTGCGGAACAGGTGAGAGGCCCAGATGAGCATCAGCGGGACACTCCACGTGCCGTAGGTGGTATTCATGTTGAAAAGGACAACATCGTACGATGCCTGCAATGCGTCGATGTCGTTCTGCCAGCAGACGCGGGAGGGGACGTCGTAAATGTCACGCTGAATGTCTACGTTCAGCCCGCGGCGCGTCAATGCATCCCGCAGGAATCCGGCAGAATTGCGGTCATCGTCATCAGTACCGTCCACGATCAGGACGGACGGCTTGGCAGAAGCATCCAGCGGAAGCAGGTTCCGGTCGTTGCGGAGCAGACAAATGGCTTTTGCGGTGAGGCTACGTCCGAAGTCATCGGCAAAGACCGGGTCCGGAGGTTCGGCAATGTCGTCCCGCAAGGCATTTTCGCGGAAAGCTTCCATCCGGGCGATACGGGTAAGGGCATCGTCCAGCCGGCTCATGGGAATCTCGCCGGAGCGCAGCAATTCTTCTATTTTTTCGGCGGCCTCTACCGGGGGCCACAGCAGCAGGTCGGCACCGGCGCGGAACGCCTGTACCGTCTCGGCAATCAAGTCACCGGTTGCCATGCCGCCCATGATGAGCGCATCGGTGACGACCGCGCCGGGGAACCCCAGCTTTTCTTTCAATAGTTCCGTAGTCAGCTTGGGTGAAAAGGTGGCGATGGGGTAGAAGCCGTTGTGCAGTTCATTGTCATAAGAACGCAGGGTGATGTGGGTGGTCATGATGCAGTCCACGCCGGCATCGATCGTGGTCTGATAGGTGTGGCCGTAGGTGGACATCCATTGATCGAACGGCATGGTGTTCTGACCGGGGGCCATGTGCATATTGACCGGATGGGTGCCCAGACCGGGGAAGTGCTTGGAGGTGGCGCAGACACCCTGCGAACGGATGCCGCGGATGACTTCACGGTAAATACCGGCAGTGACCTCGGCACTGTCGGAGATGGCGGTCAGGGATTGGGCGTGGTCAAAGCAGAGGTCCATGCTGGGGCCCAGCACCCAGTCGATGCCCTTGTCGTTCATCTGCATACCGATCATGCGGCCATACTGATATGCATCTGCAAGACGGTCCGGGGAAGCGCCCAGTGACCGCTGACAATCGGCGGTGAAGCACTGTCCGCGGATGGCAGCACCGTCGGCGCAGACCAGCAGCTTGCGAGGGGCATATTTTTTGCATTCGTTCAGCTTTTCAAAGGTGGTTTGGGTACCGACCTCCAGCCCGTTTTCATCCAGCAGAGGTTCAGCTTCGCCGAAATACATTCCGCCGACGGGATACTTGGCGAAAAAGGCTTCCGGTCCGCCGTGCGTATTGATTTCGCGGATGGTAACGACGAAGGTTTTCAGAATTTTTTCACGCAGGGTCATGACGATCCCCTCCTTTTGTTTTTATCACAGATCTATCGGTGCCAGATGTAGCGGCGGAAACGGAAGTAGCGAAACAGCGTGACCAGCAGGACGACCAACAGGCCGATGCCCAGTGCGGCAATGGTCATCAGCATCAGAGTGGGCAGTGCGGTGGCGAAATCCCATTGCCAGAACATCAGTATGGCGGCAACCGGCAGACCCAAAAGCAGACTGCGGTTGAACAGCTCGGCAAAAATATGATTCCGCTTCAGAAAGGCCCGTGTGTGTGGAGGCGGATTCTTGGGGAGCGGGATGCCGTTCAGCGAACACAGCGCCCGTTCCACACCGTTGGCCAGCTCGGCGGCGGTTGTTTCCCATGACGGCGGCAGATCGAATGCATCGTCCTCCAGAATCCGGAAACCGCAGTGCACACCGTCCTGCAGGAGACTGCAGACCCGGCCGAAGAAATAGCCCGGACACTTGCTTTCGATGAAGTCCGATGCGCCGAAGTGATGAAAGGGGAAACCGTCCAGCCGATGCTCCTCCTCCGTCAGGCAGCTGGCGGCGGCAATGGAGACGTTGCACATCAGCCCGCCGCCGGGAACAGGCGAGGGCAGGAAATCGCTGAGAAAGGAAATAAACCAGACCTGAGGCTGCTGCGCACGGTAATAATGCGGGAAAGTACCGGTGAAACCGGCTTCGGTCAGCAGCGGAACGACACGCTCCTCCAGAAAGGCCCGCATCCGGTCGTAATGATCCGCGAACGGCGGCCGGTCGGTGTATGCGGCGGTTGCTTCGCGGAGTGCGGCAAGTATCGGCTGGGTGACGGCGACGATGTCGTTGAGTTCCAGTAAAAGGTGCAGATAGCGCCGCAACTGCTCCAGACTTTTCTGGCAACCGCCGGAATCATCGTCGGCATAACAGTTGGAGGCTTCTTCCAGCAGTCGGGCAATCTGCTGGCCGGGCTGGCCGCATTCCCGGTCAAAGTAAGTAATCATCTGACGCAGCTGGTAGTGCTGTTCAAACAGCTGGGTGGCCGGGGGCAGATGATCGTTGAGAACGTAGGCGTTGGGGATCATCTCCAGCCGGTAAAACAGCATGGCCGGCGGAATCAGCCGGAGTTCGCCGCCGCTGAGGGCGGTCTGCCCCAAGGTGAAGTATTTGCGCAGAAGCTCTCCGAAACAAAGAATCATAGCATTGTAGCCGGAAAAGCCGTGCCGGTGGGCCTGTGTGGTGTAGTCGTAGGTGCGGACGGTGGCCTGAACATCCTTGCAGGTGAATTCCAGTTCGGCCCAATCGTTCGTCTGCAGGAGACGCTCCTGATAGTCCGTATCGAAAAAGGCTTCGTCGAGCAGGAGACGGAAGCGGAGGTCTTGCCCGGTACGTTCACCTTCGACCCAGAACAGGTAGCCGAAGCGGGGGGCATCGGGTAGCTGACCAGACGGAATACCGGTGAAACGCAGCGAAACGTCACCCCACAGCGAGGAAGGAATGGACAGGGTCAGTGCGTCGTCCGCCGGAATCAGGGAGATGCGCTGGGCGGAAATTTCGGAGAAGGATTGCAGGATTTCGGCGGTGTTGGTGCCATCGCAGCAGTATTTCAACTCGTTCAGCCCGCGTTCCCGTGCCAGCCGGTTGGATTCCCGCAGGGCCTGCACCCAACGGAACAACGGCACCAGCCGTTCGGGTGTGGGGGTATAGGGGGAGCGGGCGATGGCTACGACCCGCTGCGTCAGCGGCTCGGCCAGATCGAAGTCCCCGGAAATCAGCCGGCGCAGGCCGTCGTGGATCCGGCGGCATTCCGCGTGCAGGTCGGGGTAATCCTCGGCCATCAGCAGTTCGGCGGCCTTTTCCGGCGGCCGGGTGTTGATGCGGGAGGTCAGGGGCGAGAGACGGTCCATGTACAGCTCCAGCCCGATGCGGATGCGGTCAATGTATTTCAATTGTGATCAACTCCCGATGCGGCATCCGGATGGAGGCGGCGATAGTCCAGATAGTCCTGCAGGATGATTACGGCGGCAACGGCATCTACGACGGCTTTGCGCTTTTTGCCGCGGGTGTCGGTATCGTTGAGAAAATGGTGGGCGGTGACGGTGGTGCCGCGCTCGTCCCGCAGGATCACGGGCAGACCGGAAGTTTCCCGTAGCAGAGCGGCGAATTCCTGCGCAACCTGTGCGCTGAGACCCTGAGAGCCGTCCATGTTCAGCGGATGACCAAGTACCAGCAGCTGGACGCGGCGTTCCTGTGCCAGCCGGGTGATCTCCTGCGCCAGCAGCGCGCGGTTGGGCTGACGGATGACGGTAAGGGGAGAGGCCAGCATTTCGCGGGGGTCACATACGGCGATGCCGGTGCGGACCTTCCCTAAATCGACAGACATAATGACCATAACAATCGGTCCTTTCGAAGCAGTTCGCAATATTTTGGCAAAGTTTGAAGCCGTATTATTATACCATATTTTGCGGATGCTGAAAAGGGGGGAATTACACAGAAAACATAGCTAAAAAAGTTGGTTTACAGGAGAAAAGTTTTTACAAGCAAAAACTGCAGGGGTTTATTGACAAGTGTGGAACGGACATGGTATAATATAGTGCAATAATATCAGAATTACCACGTCCGAAATTCGAAAACATGGAGTAAGGAAAGAGGGAACTGGAATGTTGAACACGAGCTTTGAGTTCAAGTTTGCAAAAGAAGGTCTGACCTTTGACGATGTATTGCTGATCCCCGGTGAATCCAACGTTGAGCCCCGTATGGTTCGCGTGGACACGCAGCTGACGAAAAATATCCACCTGAATGTACCGCTGATGACGTCCGCTATGGACACCGTTACGGAGAGCAACATGGCCATCGCCATTGCCCGTGAAGGCGGTATCGGTGTTATCCACAAGAATATGAACATTGAGCAGCAGGCTGATCAGGTGGATCGCGTAAAGCGTTCGGAAAACGGTGTTATTGTGAATCCGTTCTTCCTCTCTCCCGATCGTCTGGTGCGCGAAGCCGATGCACTGATGGCCAAGTACCACATTTCCGGTGTGCCGGTCTGCGAAAACGGTAAGCTGGTGGGTATTCTCACCAACCGTGACCTGCGCTTCATGACCAGCAGCGACTACAATCAGCCCATTGCCAATGTGATGACCAAGGAGAAGCTGGTCACCGCACCTGTGGGCACCACCATGGAGCAGGCTCAGGACATCCTGCGCCACCACAAGATCGAGAAGCTTCCGATCGTGGATGCAGAAGGTGCGTTGCGCGGCCTGATCACCATCAAGGACATCGAGAAGGCAGTGCTGTATCCCAATACCGCCCGTGACGCCAACGGCCGCCTGCTGTGCGCCGCCGCACTGGGTGCAACCAAAGACGTGCTGGAGCGCGCCGCCGAGTTGGTCAAGGTGGGCGTAGACTGCTTCGTGCTGGACTCCGCACACGGCCACAACATCAACGTTGTCAATGCGGTCCGCAAAGTCAAGGCCGCTTATCCGAATGTGTCTCTGATTGCCGGCAACATCGCAACTGCTTCTGCTGCAGAAGCGCTGATCGACGCCGGTGCAGACGCTATTAAGGTTGGTATCGGCCCCGGTTCCATCTGCACCACCCGTGTCGTTGCCGGTATCGGTGTGCCGCAGATCACGGCTGTGTACGATGCCGCCTGCGCTGCTTCCAAGTACGGCATCCCGGTCATCGCCGACGGCGGTATCAAGTATTCCGGTGATATCGTGAAGGCACTGGCTGCCGGTGCAAACGTGGTTATGGTCGGTTCTCTGGTGGCCGGCTGCCACGAGTCTCCCGGTGAGACTGAAATCTATCAGGGCCGTCAGTTCAAGGTGTACCGTGGTATGGGCAGCCTTGGCGCAATGGGCAAGGGCAGCTCCGACCGTTACTTCCAGGCCAATGCTTCCAAGCTGGTTCCGGAAGGCGTGGAAGGCCGCGTACCTTACAAGGGCATGCTGGCTGACACCGTGTTCCAGCTGATGGGCGGTCTGCGCGCTGGTATGGGTTACACCGGCTGCGCTACCATCGCAGAACTGCACGAAAAGGCACAGTTCGTGAAGATTTCCGGCGCCGGTCTGCGTGAGAGCCATCCCCACGACATCCAGATCACCAAGGAAGCTCCGAACTACTCCGCACACGTTTAATTGAATTTTTCCGCCGCTCGGCTCTGTGAAGGGTCGGGCGGCGGTTTTTTGATTGATATTGACAAAAATAGATAAATTTGTTACAATCAGTGCAAATGCTGTTGTCTATTATAATGGAGGTTATCGGAATGAAGAAAATCATTAGCGGCTTCTTATTGATGATGATGCTTTTTGTGTTCACATCATGTGGAAAGCAGGAAAAACCAATGTCGTTTGAAGAAAATTGCTGGGAGCAGGTGGAGAATGTTGAAACGGTAGAGAAAGATGACGGAGCATATTCTGTGACCTTGACAGCTCCAGATTATGCAGAAATTATTCAGCGACTTGCTCAAAAAGGAGTTACGGATATTACAACAGAGTCTCTTGCAAAGGCTGTCAAAGAGAACCCGGATGCCGTAAAAGAGTATAGTTTGATTGCAGAATCGGATGGTGAAGATGCGATTCAGGATGCTTTGATGGAACAGATTGCTTTAGATATGTTGGCAGTGATGATGAAAGATGCTGTGGGGGAGATGCAATGAGGAAGATATTTTATGAATCGATTGTAATTCTTTTGATTCTTCTGTTGAGCATGCCGATAAATATGACGGTGTATGCGACTAGGAATGAGGATATTCACAGGCTTTCGATCGGGTTGAATGCGTTTTTCGAGGTTGGCGATGGTGATAAGTTAACCGAGAGAACCGGAACCAGCCATATGGCATTTGTAGAGGATATGCGGAACAGCGCAGAAGGAACGCTAGCGATGAATGTTCTCGGCTGGATTTATGGAACTGGTGCTGAGCCGGATGAAGAAAAGTACATGAAAGTGCTGATTAACATCATGAAGACGCATGAGATGGAAACAGCAGGAGAAATTTCAGATC
>JAFTRF010000116.1 GCA_017462405.1 Clostridia bacterium
ATATCAACGGATGTCAGAAATTCTGCAAAATACTGATGATATTGCTCGGTGTATGCTGCACTTTCGAAAATCCAGTTCAGCATGGGACGATCGGAAGAACCTCCGCTGACCGGCAGATCAATCGGGGTGTTTACGGTGCCGGTGGCATCCCCGCCACTGAATGTACCGTAGGCCAGATTATAATCCCACGGGAGCATGGCCAACTGTCCGTCATCTTCGTACAGATAATAGTTGTGGATCATGGAGCCTGTGTAGCTGTCGCCGTTACATACGAAATTATGAACGACAAAATAGCGGAGCACCTGCTCAATATCGACTACAGACGCAATGTCCTCGCCCTCCGACAGCTTTTTGAGCGATGCAATCAGACGCATCTGATCCGATGTGGTAATGTCGGTTTTGGCGTTATTCCAGATATTAGAATAGCTGTCGATGTCATCATCAATATACTGCAGCTTGACATCGGAGGAACCCATGCCAAAACTGCCCGTGCCGCCAAAGCCGGATGGATCATTGCCCATGATTTCCTGCATCAGCTTCTGTAAGGTGTCTTTGTCCAGTGAGGCAAGAAGCGACTGGATATCGTTGAGGGAAATGTTCTCAGAATAGATGTTTTCCAGTAGCGACAGATCCAACCCCAGTTTTTCAAAAGCTGCCCGGAGCGTTGCTTTGTCTGTTGAGAGGCGGAAATCGTCTTTGCCATCGCCCGAAGAGGGACGGTTGCCGTTTCCAATGCTGCCCGGTGCTGTGCCGGGCATTGGCGCCAGCGAGGTGCCTGCGGTGGCTTGGGTGGAATTATCAGACATGCTGGCATCGCTTATGAAATCATCCATGTCGAAGTTTTTGCCATTTCCACGACCACCGCCAAAGCTCATGCTGTCGGGTTTATACAGTTCTCCGTAGTCAGAACCGTAATTGCGTTCCAAAAAGGCATTCTCCACCCCTTCTACAGCCAGATACAATCCCCAATCCTCGCCATTGACGGTGATGTAGACAAAGCTGCAGAGCGGAGCCGCTACACCAAACTCATTCATCATGGTATAGGTCAGGTAGTCTTTCATCATGGTGGCATCCTGAATGAGATTGTTCAGACTCAGCTTATCCAGCCCATAATAGGAGAGGGAACTGTCGTACTGGTCAAACTCAATTTTGAAGCTGTACCGGCTGCTGCCAAGAGAAGATACTGTGGAAAGTGAGGTATTCCCCTTTCCACGGATGCCCACATTTTTGTAGACTTCGCCGTCGATGACCACATTTGCGGCATAGTATTGCTCGCTGGCAGCATCTGAGATAAAATCTGTCCAATTGTCCATGACGATGTTGATGGTATGCACTCTTGTATTGTCGAACAGGCGTTTTTCGTAGCCCATGGTATGAGGCATGACTTCAAGACCGAGGACACTGCCACTCATGAACAGGACGGTGAGAATCAGCATCAATGCTGTGACCGTCCAAGCGATCCTGTCAAAATGCTTACTTCCCGACATTGTTTTACCCCATAAAATCTCCGTTGTAGGAGACGATGACAGCACTGTTTACACCCGGCATTTCAGAAAGCGTATTGACAAAGTCGGTATCGTCCGTTTTCAGGCGTACTTCGATGTTCATTTCAATGGCCCCCTTGACCGCGGATTTGCTCTTGATGGTGGTACGGGTCACATGTTTGGCAAGAAATTCCCGCGCCCGGACTTCCGCATCGTGGTTGACGCAATTCAGCACGACCATATAGGGGTGCGTATGAGATTTCCGGTTGACAAACACCAGCAGAATCAGCCCGATGCAAACACTGCCGATGACCGCAAGCGGAATCATACCTGCGGCGAGGATAATACCGGCACCGATGGCCCAGAACAAAAAGGCGATGTCCAGCGGATCCTTGATGGCGGTACGGAAACGCACGATGGAAAGCGCACCGACCATACCGAGGGATAACACCACATTGGAAGTTACGGCGAGAATGACAATGGACGTGATCATGGTCAGCGCGATCAGCGTGGTACCGAAGCCTGCGGAATACATCACGCCACGGTAGGTTTTCTTATAAATGAGGAAGATGAAAAGGCCGAGGCCAAAGGACAGCACAATGGTCAGCAGCATATCCAGTACGCTGACCGCAGATACATTTTCCAGAAAACTGGACTTGAAAATATCACTGAAATTCATGATGAGATTACTCCTTCGTATTGTTGATATGGTGTCTTAATCGTACATCCGGCTGGCAGCATATTTTGAAAAAGCCGCACTGTGCCGGTTGTCCAGCTGGACGGCATCCCGGATCAGATCGGGCAGGTAGTGATCCCACTTTACTTCGAGGATACAGGGATCGTCCTTGACGGGAATGGTCACACAGCCGGGATTCAGCAGATCCGTACAGTTCATGCTGGTACGGATATGATGGTCCAGCGTCACGCGGACATTGCCGGGTGCGAACACAAATGGTTCACGGACGTAGTCCACGATCACCTTGGGCCTCAAGCATTCGTTCCGGATGCGGATGAAGAACCCTTGGATGACTTCATTGGTGCTGCGGGACATCCACGCGACATTACCATCCACGATTGCCCGTGCCTGCTCCGGTGTCAGACGGGCCGAGGCTTTGGAGCCGAGTCCGCCGTGTTTGAATTTTCGTTCCAGATGGATGACAGAGGGATCGTGGTCGTACAGGCGGATACGATACTTTTCGCGGATGTTTACGCCGTCCAGCTTTTCTCTGAGCGCTTTGTCGTCCGGTGTATCGAAATACAGGCTTCGTATTTCGTACTGACCGTTCACGGCATGGGGGTCTGGTTTCATTACGGCCCGCAGCCGCTGCCTCAGAATCAGCAGATCGTGATTGCTGACTTCGTGTTTTACTTCGTGTCGGAATTGCAAAACAGCATTCCTCCTTTCTGTGGTTATCATTGTATGCCATCCACCTAAGCACTACCTTAGAAAACTCTGCCCGTGTGTGAAGGGCAGGCGAAAGGTTTGTGAACATTCAATGAAGTGAACGAAGAATTTTTCTCCGGATACAATGCTCAAGATTATAAAGTGTATCTGATGCATTTCATACCGAAAAACAATTTCTGTGGGCTGCCGTTGAAAAGTGTGTTCTTTATGGTCTTTTTATGATATAATGTTTATAAAGGGGGGAGCCTATGATACATAACATCAAACGCATCTGGCAGCGGCCGCTGCAGATGAAATGGGGAAGGCACGATTGCCCGGTGTGCGACGGAAAACTGAAAAAAATCAAAGTATCCGAGGTGGTCAACTCCGGGTCGGAGGAAGCAAAGGACTATGATTTTTCGATGGCCGGTGGGGCTGGATACATGACCGGCAATGTGAAGTTCGTCTGGACGGAATACGAATGCATGAAATGCGGTAAGCAGTTTTCCGCGGATGAGGTATATCAGGCAGAAAAGCACACCGCAAAGCAAAAAAATCACAAAAAGTGATGTGCAGAATATCTTGGTAATTCGCTTTTTTCTGCCGGATTATTGCGGTACAATCAAGTCATGCACGGGCGTGCTGAAAGGAGAAGAGCGACCATGGCGATTTATGTAACGTCGGACCTGCATGGGCTGGCGCCGGAAAAGCTGACGGCATTGCTGGACAAAGCGGGCTTTGGTGAAGACGACTGGCTGTATATATTGGGCGATGTCATCGACCGGACGGGCGACGGCGGTGTGGCGATGCTGTTGTGGCTGATGGAACAGCCCAATGTACAGTTACTGCGGGGCAATCATGAAGAAATGCTGTTATCCTGTGCCTTTGTCTTTGAGGAAATCACCGAGGACAGCGTAGAGGCGCTGAATCCGGACAAAATGGATTTGCTGAACCAATACATTGCCAACGGCGGCGATGTTACGCTGAAGCATCTGCATCAGCTGAAAAAGCGGGATCCGGAGCGTATTGCGGATATTCTGGACTATCTGTGGGATACGGAGTTGTACGAAGCGGTGGAAGCTGGAGGACAGACATTCCTGCTGGTTCATGCAGGCATCGAGGGCTTTACACCGGGGCGCAAGCTGTCACAGTATCCGCCGGAAGCATTTTTGTGGCCCCGGCCAGATGTAGAGGATGCCTATTTTCCGAATGTGATTACGGTGTTCGGGCATACGCCGACAATTTTCTATGATTATGCGGCCAAGGGTCGGATTTACCATGCACCACATTGGATCGATATTGATGTGGGCGTACAGGGCGGCTGTCCGCCGGCGCTTCTGCGACTGGATGATCTGGCGGAATTTTATCTGTAAAACGAATATGCAAAAAAGCGCCCCCGACTTCCGGCGATGAACCGAAGGTCGGGGGCGTAATTTTATCATTATATAGCAGAAGGAGAAGATCAAAGATTACAGCCCGCAGGGCCGTTTCTTCTTTTCACACATTCATCAATATACACAGCGGCGATGGAGGCAAAGCCGTGGTTCAGGCTGGCACTCAGCGCGGAATGTTCCCACAGCGTTCCGGTCATCCGGGCCATACCGGCGAAGAAATCCCGGCATTCCTGCAGGGCCTGTGCGTGATATCCGTACCGCAGCAGCAGTTCCAACCGGAGATAATTGCCGACGATGGCATTGGACGGAAAGACTTCCGGATATACGGTGGCGGCATCCCGGCGAGGGCCAAAGACCGTCCGCATCCGTTCGGACAACGCGGGGTGGCTGTCCGGCGTGGCAATACCGAAGTAAAATGCATAATACTGGCAGGTTTCGGTGGTGTGCCCGGTAGCGGTCAGGTGCCCCTCCGCATCCCGGACGGCATTGTCCTCGAAAAAGTTGCCGTTCCATGCCTGTGCGCAGATGGTTTGCCGCATTGCATCGGCTTTTTCGTGCAGACCAGGCAAATCATACAGAACTGCCGCCGCATCCAGCGCTGCAGCCCACAGCATATTGGACGGATAGTTGACGCCGCAGGTATATGCAGGGTCGTTGCATTTGCTCCATTCCACAAAGACCCAGCTGTCCAGATTTTCCAGCAGACCGTCCTCATTTTCGTATTTTGCGAAGAAATCCACCAGCCCCAGCACTTTCTCTTTGGAGAGGGTGCGCATTTCCTCGTCGCCGGTGCGCTCCACGTAATTTTTCAGTTCCAGAATGTACCACATACTCCAGTTGGGAATGTAGCAATTGTCGGAAAAATCGGCAGGGTAGCACATGGGGATCATGCCTGCCGGGAATCCGCCGCGCGTCTCATACAAGGCGTAATTTTCCAGAAAACTTTGCTCTACCCGGCTTGTACCGGTAAAGAATGCCTCAGCGCGTCCGGAGAAGTAGCTGTCGCACAGCCAACCGGCGCGTTCCCGGCTGGGACAATCGGTCAGCACATCCACGGCGTTCTGTGCAAAGGTATTGGCGGCGGCATGGACGATGGTATTCAGCTCCGGATCGCCGCAATCCCATTGAAAGCGGGCGGCATCCGGGTTTTCGTAGCATACCATACCGAAATCCGCGATTTCAGCCGTACCCTCCGTCACAACGACGGACGCAAAGCGGGCGCTGTTGGCCTCAAAAGTCAGCAGGTGGTATTGTCCCGGTGCCAGCGTATATTTGATGACGTTGCAGCAGTTATTCCGGAACGGATGGATCTGCCCCAGCTCGCTGCGGTCACTCAATACCTCGTCAAAGAGGATATACAGCACCGTATCCGTCCCGGCACAGACGTGCAGATCGAAGAAGCCTGTCAGCGTCCGGGAAAAATCATAGAGGACATAGGTCAAGGGGGCGAAGCGTTGTTTGGCCGGAGAAATGGCAGGTGCCTGGCAGGGCGTTTCTGCGCCCTCCGCAGGTGTAAAGCGAAAACGGCGCACCTCGGCGGTGACTTCCTCGGTTTGCTCCGACGGCAGGAAACCCTTATAGGAGATGTTGTCCACCAATGTGTAGGAGCGGTCGCGCCACAGCCGGGTCTCATCGGCCAGCTGGATCGTGCCGTGCGCCGTGCAGGCGGCGGCTTGCTTTTCCAGTGTGGGGTAAGAAACGCGGCGGGGGAGCAGACGGTTCATCGCCACCGGTACCGTCTCTACCGGGTGATGGTGCGGCGCCCGTCCGCTGAACAGCCCGTCCGGGTCGTGCGTCATCCGGTATACTTCTGTAAATGCCCGCTGGTAGCTGAAGCGGCGCACTTTCTGCACCCGGTCGGTGGTGCGGTATGCGGAAAAATTGGATGCATCGGCCAGCAGTGTGCCGTCCTGCCGGAGTTCGGCGGCAAAAAACGGCGGTTCGTCCACCGTATAGAAGGTATTGACGTGGGCGGAATATACTTCCACGGACAGACGGGTCAGCTTGCCCGCCCACGGAGTCAGATCGTAGCGGTCCACCCGGCTGTAGCCGTGGGCGGCGCGGGCTGGACCGTAGCCCACCAACGCGCCGTTGATGTACAGACGGTACAGATTGGAGGCGGCAATGTGCAGCTCCGTCCCACTCTGCGGAGTCAGCTTATATTGAAAGGTCAGATGGATGTTCTTTTCGTGCAGCAATCCTTTGGCCCAGACGGCGTGCATGGGAAACACTCCTTCGATTTTAATATATCTCATTATACTATGACGGCGAAAAGCAATGCAAGCGGTTTGAGAAGACTTTTCTTTTTTCTGTGTATGTGTTATAATCATTGCATATCATCCGCAAGGAGGACAAACCCATGTTGATTACGAATCCCGATGCGCTGAAGCCGTACAGTGCGCCGTACCGGCTGTGGCAAGGGGTCCCCGGCATTGAAGTAACGGCCCAGAAACGGATTTTCCTTACGTTTTATTCCGGGCAGACGCGGGAAGAAATCGGAAACTTTGTAGTCGTCATCAAATCGGAGGACGGGGTGCATTTTTCCGGACCGCTGTTGGTCGTGTATATGGAGGATCACCGTTGCTTCGACCCATGTTTGTGGATGGATCCGCTGGGGCGGCTGTGGCTGACGTGGGCACGCTATCCCGATGACGGGTTGTACGGTGCGATTTGCGACAATCCCGATGCACCGGAGCCAAAATTTGGGGAACCGTTTTTTATTGGTCACGAGGTTATGATGAACAAGCCCACGGTATTGAAAAACGGCGAATGGATGCTTCCGGTGTCGGTGTGGCACGACAACGTGACGAATCTGTTTCCAGGTTACGGACATACGGTCGAGCAAAAGGGGGCATATGTCTATGTGACGACCGATCAGGGACGCACATTCCAACGACGGGGCTGTTCGGCCATCCGGAACCGCTGCTGCGACGAGCATCAGATTCTGGAATTACAGGATGGACGCTTGCGGATGTTCGTCCGCACACATTTCGGCATTGGTGCGGCGGACTCCATTGACGGCGGATGGACGTGGACGGAGGGACATGACACCGGCTACGGTGGCCCGAATTCCCGTTTTCACATTACCCGCCTGCACTCCGGGCGGGTCCTGCTCATCAATCATTATATGTTCAAGGGGCGCAGCCATCTGACGGCGATGCTGTCGGAGGATAACGGGCAGACCTTCCCGTACAAGCTGCTGCTCGATCCCCGCAGTGAGGTATCGTACCCCGATGCGAAGCAGACGGCGGACGGCGCGATTTACATCGTGTATGACCGGGAGCGCGGCGTATTCAAGCACAATATGCAGGATGTGCTGAACTCGGCGCGGGAGATTCTGACGGCGCGCATCACGGAGGCTGACATCATGGCGGGGCAGTTGACCGACCCCGACAGTTACTTGCAGCGTGTCGTCTCCAAGCTGGGTGAATACAAGGGCAAAGTCCCG
>JAFTRF010000117.1 GCA_017462405.1 Clostridia bacterium
ATGTTCGTTTCATTTGTTACCTCCTGAAAATTGAAATGTGGGTTGCTCGTGATGCCTATGTTATGAAATACCCATTCATCCTGCCAAATGAGACAGATTTTTTGGTAAAATGCTACACTTCTGTGTTTTGCACAAAAACTCATAGGCTAATTTGTATAAAATTACAAGCAGCCACGCCTTTATGTCCCGGCCTGTGCCAACATTTTCATACGCGCCGTCCCATCCGGAGAAATCGCAAAATTTTTTTGATTTTTTTGCAAAATAATGTCTCCCCCGGCCGTTGAAAAGGGTATATAATATCAGAGAGAATATTCCGGAGGTTTGTCCGGGAAAGCCTCTCCGTATTTTCTTGGGTAGAAATGAGGTGATGGACTTGTCCGAAATCACATTGCCGGAATCACGGACATTTGAAGATATCTATGACCGACACCATCACGCCTTGGCCGCATATGCGGCATCGCTGATGCGGGACATGCCCGACGAAACCGAAGACCTGATGCAGAACGTGTATCTGCGGGTCATCCGGAATCAGGAAAGCATTGCAAAGATGAACGACACCGGTGCGCGGGTCTATCTGCTGAAAGTGGTAAAAAACGAGGTCTGGCGGTTCCGGCGGTGGAAACTGCCCTTGCTGAAACGGCAGATTCCGCTGGAGGAGGCGAACGACCTGGCATTGCCCGACAACTGGAATCCGGAGGACAAGGTCTGCGCAGAGGACGGATACCAGACGCTGGTGCATTTGATCCAGACGATGCCAGAAACCTACCGGGACATCCTGTATCTGCATTTGCTCAGTCATCTGACGCTGAAGCAGATTGCAGAGCAGTTCGATATGAATTACCGTACTGTCCAGAAACGCTTCCAGCGAGGCAGTATCCTGTTGATGGAACAAATTGAACGACACGAGGTGAAATGAAATTATGGAGCAAAAAGACAAAATGTACGTACTTGAGCAGGCGCTGCAGCAGGCCTTTCTGGAGGAGCAGGCTGCATATCCGCAGGAACAACCGGCACTTTCCCCCGATTTCCGGGAACGGATGATGGCGCTGAACCGTCAGCATCTGCTGACAGTAGCCCGGCGCAAAATCCAGCTGCGCCGATGGATCTGCGCAGCGGCGGCGGTTGTGCTCATCGCTACAGTCAGTCTGACCGGCGCATACAGCTGGGTCCAGCGTCAGAACCGTCCCAAAACGATGTACACCATCAGCCAGCTTCCGGAAAGCTATACTCAATTTTTCCAGCAGACCAGTCCGCACACATCCTGCACCATGTGGTCATCCAACGGCAGCAGCATCGTCCTGATCCAGGAGGAGAATTCACTGGAAAGTCTGATGCAGCAGACATATATGTATCAGATGAAACAAGAAGTTCACACCGCCAAGCTGGACGGACGGTTGTATGTCAACGTCTCGGATGGGCGCATGATTCTGGTCTGGCGCGACGGCAAATATTCTTTCCTGCTGACGATGGACGGAGAACTGAATCAGGCCGAGCAGCTGATCCGGACGGCAGAAAATCTGAAAGTGGTGTGAGGGTGCCGTTCTTCGGTTTTTTCAATGCGGGGAATTGAAGCGAGCCCTAAAAAGCGCTCTCAGCCTCGCTTCGCTCGGCAGTCGCTTACTGCGACCGTCTCCCTCTGTCACTGCGTGACATCCCCCCGAAGGGGGGAACAAGTTAGCCAAGCAAGTTCAATAACTCTATCATACTGGGAAAGTTCATCTGAAAATGCAGAAATTTTCCATACGATAACTCTTCGCCCCTTTGTGGAAATGTCAATGCGTAGCAGTGACAGAGGGGGTAAGCGGTCGCATAAATCCTTAAGTTGACCATATTGATCCGGGACGGAGAGGGCTTGCCGAAGTTTTCCCCTTTCCCAATTCATACATTGAGGTGATATTTATGATGAAGCAAAACAAACCGTACAACATGGCCCGGAAAATCCTTGCGCTGCTGCTGGCGGCGGTGCTGACGGTGGTCTGCACCGGATGCTCCACCACGCTGTTCATTGCAGAGGGCAGCGAAAAACTGGACTCCGAGCCAATACCGGACCGTGCCACCTCAGGGCAGATGTGGTACACGTTCCCCTTTACGGCGGAGCAGGCCAATGCCGTATTTTTCGGCGATCGGGATTGCCAGCCGTTCGACTCCTTCTGTGGTTATCAGACTGTGCCAAATCCATACAACAAGAAGGCGTTGTGGTATTTCACCACAGAAACATCCGTCGAATACGGTGATTCCAAGACCGAAGCCGTACTTGGCGGAGCACATAATTCAGATTGGATGCACTTTCAGTTTTTGGATACTTCGCAGGGCACGACGTATTATGGCCTCTCCATAGCATTTGAGCCAGAATCGGGTGCATTGCTGGATGCCATCACGTACCATCCCACCGACGATGCGGTGTATGAGCAGGTGCTGACCGATTCAGCAACCAAGCTGAAGACATTGGGCTATACGGACGCAGCAAAAGTGTTCAGTTCTAAAATCGACCTGTACGCCATGCGTATTCTGGGGCGTACCCGTGGATACCCGGTAGAGAGTGGTACTTCTCTTGAACACTATTATGTGGTCCGTTACACCCTGCAATCCGCAGATACCCGGACCATCTGGGCAGATGCATTGCTGACCAATCACATGGCCACCGCAACCTTTTACTACAACGCCGAAGGAGGGCTTTTCACCGCCATCATCACCACGGTGCCAGAGTGTGAGGTAATGGAATCGGCCGAGGTACGTTATACGGCGGAAGAGGCCTTCCAGTTGCTGCCGGGCGACTGGTACCGGACGGATTGCACGCTGGTCGACGCTTATCTGGAGCCGGTTCGCACACAGAAAGACAGCGCTGCCTACGATGATTGCTGGACGTTCCGTTTTGTGGCACTGCCGGAGATATACCAGATGTCCGACACACGGGCCGAAAGTATGCTGGGAATCCTTGGAATCTCCGGACGATATCTGGAAATGCAGTGCCATGTGAATGCCCGTACCGGTGAAGTCACCGGCGGTGAATGGGTATATTCCAATCATCTGATCCATGAGTACAACAGCAAGCAACAGCTGCTTAAGTAATTGCGCCGGGCGCACGCAAAAAAGCAGCCTGCAGCTGCCTCCGATTTCTGTATCTGGCGGTAGATGGTCTGTTCTCTGCCGTGTAAATCCGGTTTTACTGCAATCGATGAGAGTCCATCGAAATCCATTCCGATGGATCGGACAAGAAAACCCGCTGAATGCATCCGGGATGGCTGCATTCAGCGGGTTCGTTCTGTTTTGGTGTGGTTGGCGCATGATTGTGTATCTGCTTATTTCCGGTGTACCCAGATGGGGCTTGTCCACCCCAGACGACCGTCCTCCAGTTCCACACGGAGATAATAGCTGTCACAATCGGCTGCGGCATGGTAATCGAACACCATGCCTTCGCCCTGACAGACATAGAGATAATCTTCGCAGTTTTTCACCAGCGTGATTTTTTTGAGCGGTGCATCTGCGGAGACTTTGAAGTAGATGTGGCGATCCCCGTCGGACGCAAACTCCTCGCCCATGTAATGCCCATTGATGCGGAAATCCATCCACACCCGCCCGCCCATGAAGCCATAGCAGCGGCGGGCTTTCAGCGCACGGAAAATGGCTTCGGTGGTGTTTTCTTCGCAGAGTACACCGGTGATGCCGGGAAATTTGTTGATGCCCTCGGCATCTGTGATGATGCCGTTTTGCTTGCAATGGTCGTCCGATGCGGCAATGCAGCCCATTTTGGCGCCTCGTCTCAGTGCATCCTGCCAGCATCCGCCGCGGCACATCCCGAATTTTCGGACATTCTGCGGATTGCCGAAATATTCTGCGCTGTCACCGCAGGAATAGATCTCGATAAGTGGCGTGAACAGCGTCGGATCCATCCATTCAAAATCTGCACCGGATTCCAGATGATAAGTATCGTGCGGAATCAGCAGACGATCCGCACGGTTCAGCAACGCTTTCAGCTCCTGCGCAGTAATGTCGCCATCCACAGACGTGCGGAACAATTCGCCGGTGAAGTCGCTGTGGTAAACCACGGCATTGTTATAATAAGGATAGGCTTCGATCTCATAGCCGAAAATGGTGGAGAATTTGCCGGGCTGATTGTAGCGGATGGTTGCTTCCCGGAGTGCATCCCCCTTGGGACCGTAAAGCGTTGCGGACGCCAGACCGCCGTGGGTATGGTCGGTCAAGGCCGCAAAATCCAGCTTCGCCACATCCCGGATGTGCTGAAAATAGGCATCGGGGTCCGGCTGTCCGTCCGACAGACAGCTGTGACCATGCAATTCACCGAAGTAGATGTTGTAGCGGCTGGGTTCCGGGTAGAACGACCGCTGTGTGGCAAAGAAGTTCCGGCGGAAACGCGCTCCCTCTGCTCCGGTGAGTTCATCTTCCCGGTACACCTGATCGGTCATCCGGCGGCTGCGGTATGGGGTATCGTATCTGCGCGCTTGTCTGCGTTCGGGACTGAAGATGGTATCGTATGAATCTGCCATGATGAACCTCCTCACAGGATGCATAAAATCCGTTCTCAGATGGGGTGCTTTCACTTCAGATTATACCGAAAACAGCGGAGCGCTGTCAAGTGCCGTTGTGGAAAATGGATATGGCTTGATTTTCCACTGCGGACCGTGTATAATACGATCAGACGTACAGCAGACGGGATTTTACAATGATCCCTGCGGTTATGATTGCGGTTGGTGTATGGAATCTGAAAAGGGTGATACGATGAAACTGGAAACAAATCGATTGTTTATTCGCCGACTGAGTGCATCGGATTGGCCGGCGATGAAAAATATATTTATTGATTTTAATCGTTCGAAATATGTCATCTATGATATGCCCTTGCCGACACAGGATGAAGATACGAAAGCCGTCACCAGACAATTTGCCGAAAGCAATTTATTCTTCGCTGTTTTTCTGAAAGAATCAAACAGCATGATGGGCTATGTATGCTTTCATAAAGACGGCAATTCCTACGATCTTGGCTACTGCTTTCACTCCGCATACCACGCAAATGGTTATGCGTATGAAAGTATAACCGCACTGATCCGATACTTTGCGGATACATACGGTGCTACTCGTTTCACAGCCGGAACAGCATTGGATAATACGCCCTCCTGTAAGCTGTTGGAAAAGTTGGGTTTCGTCTGTGCTTCAACCGAAGCTGTATCCTTTGACCCCGCCTTTTCATTTCAAGGCGGTAATTTCGTGCTGGATCTTTCTTCAATCTGAATCTGACAAAGGAGCGTGACCGTATGAATCATCCAGATAAAAAATATCTGGAACATCTGATCGAGCAAATCACGCAGAAATGTACGGATTTCAAATATCCCGAACTGGATTTATCGGCGGCGGTGATCACCTATAGTCCCACGAAAAAACGATATTTCACAGGGCTGCGGTCGGGCATGGATGGCTTGGCCGAAATGAAAAAATACAACGTGAAGGAATCACCTGCCATCCGTCCGAACTGTATGTTCTATCATAAATTCTATAAAGCAGACGGAAAGATTCTGAAAATTGATTCTTTCGTGTCGGGGCATGATCGGTTGGCCGGCGGCTATATCGCATATTATGAAGACAACTGGCGCTACCTGTTCCCCGTAGACGGCGACAAGATTCAGACCGGGTCGTACATTCTGGCCACTCATTTTGAAAACAACCGCGTGGTTGAGGAATGCTTTGTATTGAGCCACCAGATTGTATATGAAAAATACACGTATCCGGACAGCGGAAAAGTGGACTACTATTACATCAACTATGTCCCGGCCGGAAAATATCCCGTACTGGCAGAGCACTGTGGCTATTACTTCCCCGATACATTGGAATATGTGGATGTGCAACATTACGCTTGGTACACCGCACTGTAAAAATGATACAGGATGGGATTTGAAAGAACAAAGGAGCAAACGTATGTTTCTGGTGTATTTTATTTTCATTATGTTTTGCTTTTCAACGATTTTGATCGAGGTACGGAAATGCTGATCGAAATTGAATCTGTGTATGGCGACAAGAA
>JAFTRF010000007.1 GCA_017462405.1 Clostridia bacterium
ATGAGCAAGCCCATGGGCCGCAGCGACGATATGCTGATCATCCGCGGCGTGAACGTGTTCCCGTCTCAGATCGAAACCGTTCTGCTGAAGGAAGGCTACAGCCCCAACTACCTGATCGAAGTGGATCGTGTGAAGAATACGGATACGCTGGATGTCTACGTTGAGCTGACGCCCGAAACCTTCAGCGATACCGTGGGCGGCATCTCCAAGGCGGAGAATGCTCTGGCTGCCGCCATCCGCACCATGCTGGGCATCACCCCGAAGGTGCATCTGGTCGCTCCGAAGACGATTACCAGAAGTGAAGGCAAGGCCAAGCGTGTCATTGACAAGCGCAAGCTGCACGATTAAGCTTGTGGGGTATTTTTTCAAATTCATCTTCGATGAATTTTGAGTATCGTCCGCAGTGAAGGCAAGGCCAGCGCGTCATTGACAAGCGCAAGCTGCACGATTGATATTTTCATTTTTATATTTTCAAAGGAGGCTTTCTCATGGCAATCAGACAGATGTCGGTATTTGTAGACAACAAGCAGGGCGAACTGGCAAAGCTGCTGGCGCTGCTTGCCGAGTACGACGTAGATATCAAAGCGCTGGTGCTGGGTGACTCCGCAGACTTCGGCATTCTGCGTTTTGTCTCCGCACACACCGATCTGGCCGCACAGGTGCTCAAGGATCACGGCTATATTCACTCCCAGACGATGGTTGTGGCTGCCTGCGTGGATGACCGCCCCGGCGGTCTGGCCGTTCAGCTGCAGTCGCTGGCAGACAACGGCATCAACATCGAATACCTGTATGCATTCGTCACCACCGAGGTGCACGAGGCCTGCGTGGTGCTCCGCGTCAACAACAATGAAGCAGCCGAAGCCGCACTGGGCGGTATGGGCGTGCGCCTGCTGTCCGAAGAGGACATCGCCGCGCTGTAATGCGGACCTGCTATATTGTCGGTGCCGGGGAATGCCCGTCGCTCCCCTTCGTGCCGACGGATGCGGATCTGGTCATCGCCGCCGATGGTGGGTACGATTACCTGCGTCGGGCGGGCATCCGCGTGGATCTGGCTTTGGGCGACTTTGACTCGCTGGGACAGATTCCGGATACCGGTGAAACCCGTGTGTACCCCGTCCGCAAGTACGATACCGACATGATGCTGGCGGTCAAGACCGGTCTGCATCGGGGGTACCGGCGGTTTGAGCTGTACGGCGGCATGGGCGGTCAGCTGGAGCATACGCTGGCCAATGTTCAGACGCTGCAGTACCTGCACGACCACGGAGCGCGCGGATTTCTCACCGACGGCCGGGTCACGCTGACGGTCATGAGCGGCTCCGGGCAGTTTTGTGCCGAAGCGGCAGGTTCGCTGTCCGTGTTTGCATTGGGTGGCAGTGCCGTTGTCACGCTGCGCCATCTGCTGTATGAAACGGAAAACACCGTTTTCTCTCCCGGCTTTCCGCTGGGCGTCAGCAACCGCTTTACCGGCTGCGCAGCAGAAATTGCGGTGTCTGCCGGATCGGTGCTGCTGCTGTGGTATGGTCCGCCGGCATGGCTGATGCATTGAATCTTTTAAAACGGCTCCGCCGGAATGCGTTTCATCATACGCATCCCGGCGGAGTTTTTTGATCGCTTGGGCTACGCTGTCCGTATCGCAGTAAATATTTCAAAAAAAATCCGGCGAATCCATTTATTTTTTATTGCATGATTGGTGCGAATGTG
>JAFTRF010000118.1 GCA_017462405.1 Clostridia bacterium
GCCAGATGAATTCTTCGACGAATTCCTTCTGCAGATCCTCGATGTACAGCTTGGAAGCGCCGGTCTTGATGGCCTTCTCCTCCAGACCCTCCAGTTCGGAGTCCTGACCCACATTGCCGGACACCGCGATGACTTCGCAGTTGTTGTAGTTCTCTTTCAGCCACGGGATGATGATGGACGTATCCAGACCGCCGGAGTAGGCCAGCACGACCTTTTTGATTTTCGACTTATCCATAATAAATTCCTCCAAGTAACACATATATCGAACCGGCTTGCCCGCCGTATCTGTTCTTGCATTATTATGCAACGATTCCGAGTTTTTGTCAAGGGGGTTTGGCTTATTTTTCGCAGAATTCACAAAAATATTGCGAATTCTGCCCCCGGAAAGATTATTTTCGGGCGGTGTTTTGGCGGTTTTCACAACACCGTGGCAGTCGCGCAATGAATTACGAATGTATATTTTTATGCATATATGCATTTCCATGGCATAATGCATGACAGGCATGGATTTTTGATCGTACGGGAAATTCCGGTTTATCGGGCGAAAGCAAGTGCGGTTGACAGTTTTAACCTCTTCCGTCCGCTTCGCGGCCACCTTCCCCAGCATTGGGGAAGGCGACTTCGTACGGACCATGTATGCGCCCGTTTTTCATTCTCCGCAAGCGAATTACTCTATTTTTCGCTCCACCGTCATTTTTCGTTTTCGCTCAATACCTTGACCTGCAATCCGTACAGTTTCAGGATGCGCCCCTCGGCCGACCGCACGCGCATCTCCACGTCGCCCAGCTCACCGGAATGCGCACACATCCGTGCCGTGAACGGCAAACGCACCCGCCCTGTCCCGGCGTCCTCCACACGGCAATCCACGGACATCGGGGTACCGTCCGGGGCGGTGCAGCACAGCGTCACCTGTGCTCCGCGCAGATCCAGCGGCTGACCGTCGTATTGCAGAAAAATACGGAGGTACCGGCTGCCGTACTCCCCCTGCCGGACGGACACCACCGCCCGGCGGGGCTGCCACGCATCCATGACCATCGTTTTCCCGATCATGCACACCGCTCCGTTTCTGCGGGTGGTTGAGTTTCCTCAACTGCGTAGCAAAAAAAATACGTCCGGATCTCCTCCTGCGGAATGTTCAGCAGCCAGCACAGCTTCCGGATTTCGCGTTCCTTGAAAGCATATTTCCCCTGCAGCTTCTGGCAGAAGTGGCCGGCGCTCAGGCCGATGGCCTTGGCGATGGATTGCTGGGTCAGCCGAAGACCCACAATCCGTTGGCGCAAACGGGTGTAATCCATATGGGGCATTGCATCGTCTCCTTTTTGTTTTGATATTTGTTTGTTGATGTTTCTCAACCTTATGAATGTATCATAGCACGGAAGCAAAAATCTGTCAATTGCGGTTTTTGATTTTTCTGCGGAAAATTTGAATTTGCCCGTTTTTCATTCTTCATTTTGCAGATCTTCTCCGTCGTACCGCAAATTCCGGTTGACAGGACAGAAGCAAGTGCGACCGACAGCCCCCTCTGCCTCGCTGCGCTCGGCATCTCCCCGAAGGGGAGAACGAGTTGCCTTTGCTAAAGCAAAGACCGTTGTTTTCGCTCAGCCAGCTTGGCTCTCCCGCCGGGAGAGCTGCCGAGCGAAGCGAGGCTGA
>JAFTRF010000119.1 GCA_017462405.1 Clostridia bacterium
AGCGCCGTCATGCTCCGGTTGACCTTGGACACGGAGCGGTTGTTCGCCAGCAGCCACCGTCGGTATTCCTCCAGACGGCTGCGGGTCATCGGCTGCGCGGGGTCAATGTTGTTTTGCCGCAGATATTCCGCATAGGTGCGGATATCCGACACATAGCATG
Organism: Clostridia bacterium; assembly: GCA_017462405.1. GTDB lineage: Bacteria > Bacillota > Clostridia > Oscillospirales > Acutalibacteraceae > RGIG4076. Next base: position 161 of record JAFTRF010000119.1, read on the forward strand.
CCCGGGTCGTTTCGGACATCTGTGGTTGTTCGCTTAAATATTGTTTGAACAGATTGATCTGGTCTACCATTTCTCGCACTCCAGTTTCCAGTTTTATCACGCACTGCCTTCGCAGAGTCGCTCGTATGCTTGGTCGGCTTATGCCGGATCTCCCCGTCCTCCTCGGATGTTTGCGATCCCTCAATTGAGGGAATATATGCTGCAAAGCATATATTCAGAACAAAAAAAGAGACATTGCGTTTATTTCGCCGCAATGCCCCACCCTCTTGTTTGTCGTTTCGGTATGTTCCGTATTGCCTTACAACGGCCGGAATCAGTACCTCAGCCGCCGGTTCACACCCAGCACACCGCCGGCTATGCCGCACAGCAGGATACCGCCCAGACGGACCGCCGTTCCCGCAGAGACAGCGGCAGGGCCGTACGCCGCACTGCACACCGCTAAAATCCCGCCCAGCACCGCACTGCTACATAAACCGTACCACAACCCGTGATGCCCGGAACGGATTCCGCTGATCAGACCGGCTGTAAATGCGGCACCCAGTACCGCGATCCAGACCATTATCGTCAGCATCTGCTCCGGAATGTGACCGGACAGCCACATCGCCACCGCAAACACAGCCATCATTCCCGCACCGACGGCCGTACCGGCTGCTGTACCCCACAGCAGAATGCTGATTTTACGCCATAAAGAGGTTCCGTTGTTCATTGCTTACCTCCCCGCATCATTTTATCCGATTGTATGCGGGAGGCACGAAGAATTATTCCTCGTCGTCGTGAACGGTGTCGCAGCTGCCCACAGCCCACTTCTTGATCTGCATCTTGTTGCGGTCTGCACCGGTTTCGATGATCAGGGTTTCTTCCTTGATGCCGATGACACGACCCACGATGCCGCCGATGGTGGTGATTTCGTCACCGATCCGCAGCTCGCTGCGCATCTTTTCTTCTTCCTTGCGCTTCTTGTTCTGGGGACGGATCAGCATGAAATACATCAGCACCATCACCACAATAATCGGTGCCAGGCTCAGAAGCATGTCACCCAGACTGCCGCCCTGCGTATTATTGCTGGCGGTGCTGCTGGTCATCGTGACCAGCTGCATGAACATAGAATCCATAAAAACAACTCCTTCAGATTGGTTGTTACATTATAGCAAACTTTTTTCGGTTTCGCAAGAGCAATCTTCAGATTTAACAAATATTTTATATTCTTGCGTCCAGTTTGAGGAAGTTCTCCTGATAGAAGCGCTCGAAAGAGCCTTCCTCGATGGATGCCCGGATTTTCTCCATCAGCGTGTTGTAGAAATACAGATTATGCATGACTGCCAGCCGCATACCCAGCATTTCGTTGGCCTTCAGCAGGTGGC
>JAFTRF010000120.1 GCA_017462405.1 Clostridia bacterium
GGCTTCACCGCTACTTACACCGTGGATACGGATGACAACATCGCGACCATCATTGTGACCCGCACGGGCGCAAACGACCAGACCGGCGAAGCCACGCTGGTTACGCTGCCGGTACGCGTATGGACCCTGAAGACCGGCTATACCTATGCAAACGGCACCAAGGCCGGTCAGGCTGCCATGACGCTGAAGCAGTTCTATTCTGCAAAGGAATTCTGGCGTATGTCCATCATCGCCAACGTGGACAAGGGCGTGCTGATCCGCATGGACAACACCACCGACACCTTCACCGGCGACCGCGTATTCTGCGACACCGAAATGTGGGGCAATTATGCCAAGATGTCTGCTACCGCGGAAGGTCTGGCATACTACAATGCATGGGACGGCGGTCACGTACATTCTGCCGCTGCCATGGCTGACAAGGCACCCACCTGCACCGAGGACGGCTACACCGGCCGCACCTACTGTGAAGGCTGCGCCTCTGTCGTGGAGTGGGGCACCACCGTTAAGGCGACCGGCCACACCCACACGCTGACCGACGGTGTGCTGAAGTGCACCTGCGGTGACCTGTTCAACGGCGTACACACCGATGGCAAGACCTATGTTGACAGTGTTGTGATTGCTGACGGCTGGGTCGAGGAATCTTACTACAAGAACGGCGTCAAAGTAACCGGTCTGCAGAAGATCGGCGACTACTACTATGATTTCGGCACCGAGGGTGTCTGCCCGAACAAGGCGCGTCTGGACGGCTTCTTCTACGATGAATCTGTCAGCGCATACCGTTACTTCACCGCCGGTAAGCTGACCACCGGTGAAGTCAACATCTATCCGGAGGTTTACTTCTTCAACGCAGACGGTATCGCCATCAGCGGCCGTGTGAATGTGCTGGGCTACGCCTGCACCTTCGGCGAGAAGGGTGAATTCGTCTCCTCCGAGGATGCCAACGTTGTGGATGCCGGTTACTGCGGCACCAACATTCAGTACGTACTGCTGAAGAGCGGTCTGCTGAAGGTGGACGGCGAAGGCGTCATGAAGGACTATACCTCCAACGGTATTTACCCCGCATGGGTCATCCAGAATGATGCAACCGCCATCACCTCGCTGGAGATCGGCGCAGGCATCACGGAGATCGGCCGTTTCGGCTTCTACAAGAATGCTTACCTGCGGACCATCACCTTTGCCGAGAATTCTTCTCTGAAGTACATCGGCTGGGCTGCTTTCGGTCACAACTGGCGTCTGACCGGCGTGACCATCCCCGCCAGCGTGGAAAAGCTGGAGGACTACGCATTCTATGAGTGCGGCGCAATGACCTACATTGACTTCGAGGAAGGCAGCAAGCTGAAGTACATCGGCTACACTGCATTCCAGCATGCAATGGCTCTGGAGACCATTTACATTCCCGAAACCGTCACCTTCATCGGTGTGGATGCCTTCTACAAGGCCAACGCAGATGTCGTGCTGAAGGTTGCGGAGAATTCCGTTGGTCACAACTTCGCACTGGATCACGGCATGAAGTATGAGCTGCGCGAAGGCACGATCATGGCTGTCAACAGCGGCAAGCTGACCGACACCATCACCTGGACCCTGTACTCCAACGGCAAGCTGGAGATCACCGGTTCCGGCGCAATGCCCAACTTCACCTCTCATACCCAGCAGCCGTGGTATTCCTTCAACCACCAGATCAAGAAGATCGTCATCGGTAAGGACATCACCTCCGTGGGCAACTATGCATTCTGCTATGCGCAGAAGGTGACTGAGGTGACCTTTGAGGAAGGCAGCCAGCTGACCAACATCGGCGTACTGGCATTCTTCAACGTACCTGCCGTGACCAGCATCACCCTGCCCGAAACCGTGGATTCCATCAATTCCTATGCCTTTGGTGATTGCTTCGCACTGGAGAATGTGTACATTCCGCAGGGCACCGGCTTCATCTACAAGACCGCATTCAGCAACTCCACCAATGTGGTACTGAATGTGTCCAAGGGCACCTATGCCGAGGAATTTGCCGTGGCCAACAACGTGAAGTACACCACCCGCGACTTCGTGTACACGCCCGTTGCCAGCGGCAAGCTGACCGACACCATCACCTGGGAACGCTATGAGAACGGCGAGCTGCACATCACCGGTACCGGTGCAATGCCCAACTTCGCTTCTCACAAGGACCAGCCGTGGTACACCACCAACCACCTGATCAAGAAGATCGTCATCGACGCACGCATCACCTCCATCGGTAACTACAACTTCTGCTATGCTCAGAAGGTGACCGAGATCGTCTTTGAGGAAGGCAGCCAGCTGCAGAGCATCGGTGTTCTGTCCTTCTTCAATGTACCTTCCGTCAAGAGCATCACCCTGCCGAACGGAGTGACCTCCATCAGCGCTTATGCATTTGGTGATTGCTTCGCACTGGAGAGCATCTACATCCCGCAGCGTACCGGTTCCATCTACAAGACTGCATTCAGCAACTCCACTAAGGTCGTGCTGAACGTAGCCGAGGGCACCTATGCCGAAGATTTCGCCAAGGCCAACAACGTGAAGTACACCACCCGCGAGCTGGTGTATGATCCGCTGCATCAGGGCAGCCTGAGCGAGAACGTTCAGTGGGCTATCTACGACAATGGTGAACTGCAGATCACCGGTACCGGCGCAATGCCGAACTTCGCTTCCCACAAGGAGCAGCCGTGGTACAACTTCAACAATCTGATCAAGAAGATTGTCATCGGCAAGGACATCACCACCGTCGGCAACTATGCATTCTGCTATGCTCAGAACGTGACCACCATCACCTTTGAGGAAGGCAGCCAGCTGCAGAGCATCGGCGTTCTGTCCTTCATGAATGTGCCTTCTGTGAAGAGCATCACCCTGCCCGAAACCGTGACCTCCATCAGCGCTTACGCTTTCGCAGATTGCTTCGCGCTGGAGTCCATCAACCTGCCCGCAGGCATGACCTTCATCTACAAGAACGCATTCAACAACTCCACCGCAGTCAAGCTGCTGGTCGTGGAAAATTCCTACGCACATCAGTATGCCCAGACTCACAACATCGGATTTGAACTTGCTTAAGCAAGTCCGCAAGTCCCTCATCGCGCACCCATAAAGGATGGGGTGGCTATACCCAGAATATAGCCACCCCGTTTTTTTATTTTTCAGAGAAATGACAATTACGGAGCGAGCCATGAGAATTTTGTTCATCAATTCCGTCTGCGGGATCCGCAGCACCGGCCGGATCGTCACCGATCTGGCAGAAAAATATCTGGCACAGGGGCATGAAGTCCGGATCGCATACGGACGGGAATCGGTGCCGGACAAATACCGCACCATCGCATACCGCATCGGCACAGAGCCGGAGGTCCGGCGCAACGGCCTGACGGCGCGCCTGCTGGACAACGAAGGCTTCAATGGTGCGCGGGCGACCGACCGCTTTCTGCAATGGGCAGAAGCCTACGACCCCGACGTGCTGTGGCTGCACAACATTCATGGCTATTATATACAGGTGGAACGGCTGTTCCGCTGGATCAAATCGCGGCCGCACATGGCGGTCCGCTGGACACTGCACGACTGCTGGGCCTTTACCGGCCATTGCGCCCATTTTGCGTATGTGGGCTGTGACAAGTGGCAGACCGGGTGCCAATCGTGTCCGCAAAAAAACGAGTATCCGAAAGCCATGCTTTGGGATCATTCCGTTGAAAATTACCGCCGCAAGCGCGAAGCGTTCTGCGGTGTGCAAAATATGACGCTCATCGTTCCGTCGGAGTGGCTGGCGGGGCTGGTGAGGCAGAGCTTTCTGCGGGCGTACCCCGTGGAGGTCGTGTACAACACCATTGACACGACGGTGTTCCGTCCCACGCCAGGGGATTTCCGGGCAAAATACGGGCTGGAACAGAAAAAAATCGTGCTTGGCGTGGCGACGGCATGGGGCGAGCGCAAGGGCCTTTCCGATTTTATGAAATTGCCGGCGCTGCTCGGTGCAGACTATGCCGTGGTGCTGGTGGGGCTGACCCCAGACCAGCTGAAAAGGCTCCCGCCCGACCTGACCGGCATTGAACGGACCAATACCGCGTCACAGCTGGCGGAGATCTATACCGCAGCAGACGTGTTTGTCAATCTGACCTATGAGGACACCTACCCGACGGTCAATCTGGAGGCGCAGGCCTGCGGCACACCGTGCCTGACCTACCGTACCGGCGGCAGCGTGGAAAGTATGCCCCCGGAAAATGTGGTGGCACAGGGCGACCTGAATGCCATGGCGGCACGTATCCGTGCCGTCTGTGAGGAGGTATGATGCATGAAAATCCTGTATTTCGGGACGGTGTGCGACCCGGCGACCTACGACCGCCGGCTGACCGGATGCCGTACCAAGCCCTCGGTGGCGCCCGTGGTCTTTGAAAATGCCCTGTTGAGCGGCTTTTACCAGAATGGGGCAGAGGTGGAGATCCACAGCTATCCCATGATTCCGGCATTCCCGGACAGCCGGATGCTGCACTTCGGCGGTACGGAGGAGGCATTGCCCGGCGGCTATACCTGCCGCTGGCTGAATACGGTCAACCTGCCGGTACTCCGCCAGCTGTCGCGCCGGGCGGATGCCTGTCGCATCCTGCGGCAATGGATGAAGGCAAATGCGTCGGACGGCATCGTCTTTACCTATGCCATCCCGCCGTTTTTTGCAAAGGACGTCCTGCACTATGCCAAAAAATACGGGGTCAAGGCGGTGGCCATCATCCCCGATCTGCTGCGGGATATGTATCTGAACGAAGCGCCGTCGCTGAAAACCATGCTCAAGCAATGGTACATCCGGCCCACCCTGCAGGCACAGGGCGACTACGATGGCTACATTTATCTGACGGAGGCGATGCACGATGTGGTCGCACCGGACAAACCGTACATTGTGATGGAGGGCATTGCCAACCTGACCGATGCCGTGGCGGACCCGTGTGAAAAAGCATCGCCGCGAGCGGTCATGTACGCCGGAATGCTGCATGAAAAATACGGCATCCTGAATCTGGTGGACGCATTTGAACGGCTGGAGACGGATGCGGAGCTGTGGTTGTTCGGCAACGGTACCGCCGTGCCGGAAATTGAGCGCCGTGCGGCGAAAAATCCCCGTATCCGCTGGTTTGGTACCGTACCGCGCAGCGAGATCCTGATGCGTGAGCGGCAGGCGGCTGTACTGGTGAATCCCCGCGACGCAGGGGAGGCATTCACCGAATTCAGCTTCCCGTCCAAAACCATCGAATATATGCTGTCGGGTACTCCGTTGGTGACGACCCGGCTGAAGGGGATCCCGGCGGAATACTTTGAGTATGTCATCCCGGCGGGCAGCGGCACCACGGAGGAACTGGCGGACGGTCTGCGCCGTGCGCTGGAGATGGACGATGCACAGCGGGCGGATTTCGGGGAACGTGCCCGGCAGTTTGTGACCGGACACAAAAATGCCCGGCATCAGGCGGCCCGCATTCTGGCTTTTCTGGAGGAGATCAGGCATGACACTGCGCATTGAAGCTGACAAGCTGAAGCGGGGGCTGCTGTATATTCTGTTGTTTCTGGCCGCCATGAATTTTGCGGCAAAATTCTTTTATTTTGTGTTTTTGGCCTTTTTGCTGCTGTGCCTGATTCAGCGCCGCATCAAAATGGACCGGGGCGCATGGATTTACCTGTTGCTGGGCGTGCTGACGGCGTTGTATAATATGAACGAAGGCATATTGTCCATGATCCGCTGCTTTGCTCCGTTCTGCTTCTATTTGGTGGGCATCAATCTGGCGGCCGCGGCCGACGGGGGACGGCTGGAAACGCAGGACATCGGGCGCAGCGTGCAGACGTGCGACCGTGTGCTGATGGTGACAGCATTCGGCAGCTTTACGCATTTTATTGCCAACTACATTTACAATTTCGGACAGAATCTGTGGCGCAACACCAACGACATCTGGACGGGTGCCCCGATGGCCGCTACCGGTCAGGGCGCGCTGGCGTGTCTGATGGTGGGTCTGCTGACGGCGATGCTGTTTTTTCCGCTCAAGCCGTGGCACCGCGCAGCAGGCGCGGCCAATGCGGTGCTGCTGGTGCTGTACAGCATGGTGCTGGCGGTACGGACCCCGCTGGTTATGCTGCTGATCATGGTGTTCATTGCGTTGGCGTATCATTTCATCCGGGCGCGCAGTGCCTCCCTCCGCACCGCCTATGTACTTGGTGCGGCGCTGGCGGTCGTCATTGCGCTGCTGGCATACCTGCTGAACATCGGCGGTCTGCAGGATTATGTCCTGTCCACACCCATGTTTGAGCGATTCACCGGCTCGCTGGGTGCATTTACCGACAATTCCTCCCGTACGGAAGCTAAGCTTGCATTTCTGCGGGATGCTTTGGATTATCCGCTGGGCGGTCTGCATCTGCAGGCGAAATACGGCTTTGCGCACGATCTTCTGCTGGACGGCTACGACGAATACGGCATTTTCGGCCTGATTTTGCTGTCTGCGGTGCTGATTACCGGCATCTGTAAACTGTGTCAGGTGCTGCGGTGCGACGGGATCCGCATGGAAAGCAAAATGACGCTGCTGCTGGTGTATCTTGCCATCCTGCTGGAGTTTACGATGGAACCCATTCTGGCCGGTATGCAATGGCTTTTTGCGTGCTATTGCCTGATCAACGGTGTCATGCATGGACTTCACTGGACGCATGACCGGGCAAAGGAGGACACCGGAATCCGATGAAAAAGACCGAAGAAATCCGGATATTGCAGATCAATACCGTATACGGGGAAGGCAGTACCGGCAAAATCGCAGAAGCCATCCACGATGTCTGTCTCGCGCAGGGCATGATGTGCCGGACGGCGCATCGTTTTGTGCCCAGGGGAGAGACGCCCCGCCCCGATTCGTTCACCATCAGTTCAAAATGGAACAGCCGTCTGCATGGCTGGCTGTCGCGCTTTACCATGTTCAAGGGCGCCGGTTCGTTTTTCCGGACATTGCATTTTCTGCATAAAGTAAAACGATATGCGCCCGACCTCATCCATCTGCACAACCTCCACGGCAGCTACATCCATTTGCCGTTGCTGTTCCGCTACATCCGCCGTCACCGCATTCCGGTGGTGTGGACATTGCACGATTGCTGGCCGTTTACAGCGATCTGCTCCCATTTTGTGCTGGCAGGTTGTGACAAGTGGAAACACGGTTGTCATCACTGTCCGCAGCGCAAGCGGTTTTCTGCGGCACCGGCGGATCTGACTCCGTGGGTCTGGCGGGCCAAAAAGCAATGGTTTGGCGGAGTGGAATCGCTGACGGTGGTCACGCCCTCCCGCTGGCTGGCGGGGCTGGTGCAGGAATCGTTCCTGAAAGAATACCCCGTCCGCACGCTGTACAACGGCATTGACACGACCGTATTCCGGCCGACCCCCTCCGATGTGCGGGCGCGTTACGGCATCAGCGGCAAAAAGCTGGTGCTTGGCGTGGCCTTTGACTGGGGCTACGGCAAAGGGCTGGACGTATTCATTGAACTGGCAAAACGGCTGGAGCCGGACATACAGGTAGTGTTGGTCGGGACCAATGCAACCGTTGACCGGACGTTGCCGGACAACATCGTCTCCGTCCACCGCACGCAGAATCCGCAGGAGCTGGCAGAACTGTACACTGCGGCCGATGTGTTCGTCAATCCGACCCGCGAGGAAGTGCTGGGGCTGGTGAATCTGGAGGCGCTGGCCTGCGGCACACCGGTGGTCACGTTCCGCACCGGCGGCAGCCCCGAATGTGTGGACGACACGTGTGGCGTCGTGGTGGAGGTCAATGATGTGGATGCGATGGAACGGGAAGTCTGTCGCATCTGTGCGACGCACCCCTTTGATGCAGCGGATTGCCGCCGCCGTGCCGAAGCCTTCGACAAGACGGTGCGGATCGGAGCCTATACCGGATTGTACCGGGAAGTGCTGGGAAAATAACGACAAAGTTAAAAAAAATTCAAATTGACCGCTTTGCCCCCGGAAAGAGAGCCCAAAACGGGTCTGCTGTGTAGGGGCGGCAATTTGCCGCCCGGCATCTATGCGCACAAACAAACCCCGGCAAATGCACAATACCCACGGGCGGCAATTTGCCGCTCCTACCGATCAATTTGTACATATTCAATTGCGATATCTTGCAACAGACTTTTTCAATACACGGATATTTCAGATACTGTTTATACATTCACACATTTACGCTGAAAGGAAGTCAAATCTATGGGAGCATTTACCAATAAAACACTGCTGATTACTGGCGGCACCGGCAGCTTCGGCAATGCCGTGCTGAACCGCTTTCTGGCCACGGACATCGGCGAAATCCGGGTATTTTCCCGCGATGAAAAGAAGCAGGACGATATGCGCCATGAATTTCAGACGCGTATGCCGGAGGCAGCCGAAAAAATCCGCTTTTACATCGGCGATGTGCGCGATCCGGGCTCGGTGAAAAATGCCATGTACGGCGTGGACTACATTTTCCACGCGGCGGCGCTGAAACAGGTGCCGTCCTGTGAATTTTTCCCGATGGAGGCCGTCCGCACCAATATCATCGGCACCGACAATGTACTCAATGCCGCCATCGAATGCGGGGTCAAGAGTGTCATCTGCCTGTCCACGGACAAGGCCGCATACCCCGTGAACGCGATGGGTACCTCCAAAGCCATGATGGAAAAGGTCGTGGTGGCCAAGAGCCGCACCACCGGCAATACGAAGATCTGCTGTACCCGCTACGGCAATGTGCTGTGCAGCCGGGGCAGCGTGGTGCCGCTGTGGATCGACCCGATCCGCACCGGAAATCCCATCACCATCACCGAGCCGAAGATGACCCGCTTTGTCATGAGTCTGGA
>JAFTRF010000121.1 GCA_017462405.1 Clostridia bacterium
CCGGGCCTCCAATACACCGGAGGGTGCGCGCTTTACCATCCGTTTTTTCCGGCGGGGAGAAGACGCAAAATGACACATCTATCACCCTGAAGTCACCGGGCTGTAAGCTGTGCGCGGTACAGTCATTACATCAAAATCAATCGGAGGAATCTGCTATGGAAATTCTGCGTACAGAACATCTGACCAAAATCTACGGCAAAGGCGAAAATCAGGTCCGGGCCCTGGACGACGTGTCCTTTTCGGTGCGGCAGGGCGAGTTTGTGGCCATCATCGGGCCGTCGGGTTCGGGCAAATCGACGCTGCTGCACATCCTGGGCGGTGTGGACCGGCCCAGCAGCGGCAAGGTCTACATGAACGGGGCGGATGTCTACGCCCAGAACGAGCAGCAGCTGGCCATTTTCCGCCGGCGGCAGGTGGGGCTGGTGTATCAGTTTTACAATTTGATCCCGGTGCTGAATGTGACGGAAAATATCACCCTGCCGGTGCTGATGGACGGTCAGCGCGTCAATCAGGAACGCCTGCAGGAACTGCTGGAAACGCTGAAGCTGACCGGGCGGGAAAATCACCTGCCCAACCAGCTGTCCGGTGGCCAGCAGCAGCGGGTGTCCATCGGACGCGCACTGATGAATGCCCCGGCGGTAGTGCTGGCGGACGAGCCGACCGGCAACCTGGACCGCAAAAACAGCCAGGAAATCATGGATCTGCTGAAAAAATCAAACGAAAAATACCACCAGACGCTGATCATCATCACGCACGACGAGTCCATTGCGCTGCAGGCCGACCGCATCATTGCCATTGAGGACGGGCGCATCATCCGGGACGAGGTGATCCGCAAATGAACATTCTCCATAAAGTCACGCTGGAGACGCTGAAGAAAAACCGCGTGCGCACCGTCGTGACCATCATCGGCATCATGCTGTCGGCGGCGATGATCTGCGCGGTGACGACCTTCGTTTCCAGTATGCGCAATTACATTTATGAATACATGGTCTGGAGCAACGGCAATTGGCACGGGATGCTGCAGGAGGCAGAGTGGGAGGTCTACACCGAGGTCACTGGCGACAACCGCGTGGAGGGTGTGGCCTACGGGCAGCTGCTCGGCTACGCCAAGGTGGACAGCAGAAATGAGTTCAAGCCGTATTTGTTCGTGATGGGCGGTGATAAAAAGTCTTTCCGGGAAACGATGCCCATTCACATCACGTCCGGCACCTATCCCGCAAACAGCGGCGAGATCCTGCTGCCGGAGCATCTGAAAACCAACGGCGGTGTGACGTACCAAATTGGTGATACGCTGACGCTGGAACTGGGCGAACGGGTGCTGGCTGGGGAATACGTACTGGGGCAGCACAGCCCCTGCTACATTTCCACCAAGGATGGCGACAAGCCCAACGGCGAGGAACTGATCGTGCGCGAAAGCCGCACCTACACCGTAGTCGGCTTTTACGAGCGCCCGGTGTTTGAACCGTACACTGCGCCGGGCTATACTGCCATTACCGTCACCGACGATACGCTGGGCGCATACAAATACGACATTTATTTCCGCGCCAAGGATGCGTCGGACACCAACAGCATTTATATGGAATACATCCGGTCGTACGAGCTGGGTGGTACCACCAACGGCGATGTGCTGATGGCCGAGGGCGTGATCTACTACGACGGCTTTTCGACGGCGCTGTATTCGCTGGCGATCATCGCGCTGGCGCTGATCCTGTTCGGCTCGGTGTCGCTGATCTACAATGCATTTTCCATTTCCGTGTCGGAGCGGACGAAGCAGTTCGGTCTGCTGTCCTCCATCGGTGCAACCAGACATCAGATGAAGCACATGGTGCTGTTTGAGGCACTGGCGGTCAGCGCAGTCGGCATCCCGCTGGGCATTGCGGTGGGCATCGGCGGCATCGCGGTCACGCTGCAACTCATCGGTGACCGGTTCAGTACCTTTTTCGATTACGATGCGCCCATGCGCGTCAGCGTGTCGCTGTTGTCTGTGGTGGTCGCCTGCGTGGTCGCGCTAGTGACGGTGCTGATTTCCGCATGGCTGCCTTCCCGCCGGGCGATGAAAGTGTCCGCCGTGGAGGCCATCCGCCAGCAGCAGGACATCCGGCTCCGCAAAAAGCCGGTGAAAACCTCCAAGGTGACGTATTTCTTCTTTGGTCTGCCGGGCGTCCTTGCGACCAAGCACTACAAGCGTAACCGAAAAAAGTATCGTGCGACCGTGGCCAGCCTGTTCATGAGCATCGTGCTGTTTGTGTCCACCTCGGCCTTTACCGATGCGCTCCTGCAATCGGTGGATATGGGGTCGGGCGGAGGCAGCTTTGACCTGCGGGTGTCGGCACATGCCGGTCTGCTGGAAAACGGCTCCACGATGTCGCGCGCAGAACTGGCTGCACAGATCCGTGCGCTGAAATCCGTGGATGCAGCCGCATGCGCCGAGGGCTATGGGTTGTATATGACCATGGCATTGGAGCATCTGGCCCCATCGGTGCAGAGTAAACTGCAGCATCTGAACACCGGCGGCATCTTTGAGGACACCGAAGAAGCTTCCGTCCGGGTCAATGTCGTATTTGTGGACGACGAGGCATTCCGGCAGTTGCTGTGGGAAAACAAGCTGGACGAAGCAAAATATATGAATCCCGAAGCACCTCTGGCCATTGGTGTGGATGTCAGCGTGATGTTTGATCACGAAGCAGGAAAATACATCCAGCTGGATTTGCTGCAGGATCACGATGCGACCTTGCACGCAGAATATGCCAGAGAAATTGACGGCTACATTTATCATGGCACCAAGGAGACGGCCGACGGCCGTATGCTGCATCATTATGTCCGGGAAGACGATGATACCGAACTGCTCCTGACGGAGGAGGAAGCCATCCGCCACCTGACGATGGATGTGGGACATACCATCAAGAAATTGCCGTATTTTGCGGTCAACAGCGAAATGCTGACGATGATCTACCCGCAAAGCCATTTCAATGCCGTGATGCAGGACACACTGGCTGCCCGGTACGCCTCGTCGTACATTTATGTGCAGGCAGAGGAACATCTCAAAGCGGAAAACGAGATCCGGGATCTGCTGATGCAGCACGACCTGACCAAGCTCAGTGTATACAATGCCGCAGCTGCGGATGAAGAAGAACGGAATATTGTCGTGATCCTGCGGGTGTTTGCGTACGGATTCACGGTACTGCTGTCGCTGATTTCTGCTGCAAATGTGTTCAATACCATTTCCACTAACATCCACCTGCGCCGCCGGGAATTTGCTATGCTGAAATCGGTGGGCATGACCGCCGGTGGCTTCAACCGGATGATGTGCTTCGAGTGTCTGCTGTACGGCAGCCGCGCATTGCTGTGGGGCTTGCCGGTGTCCGGGGTGGTTTCCTATATCATCTGGCTGGCGGCCTCGGATGGGTTTGAATATGCATTCGCTTTGCCGTGGGGCGCAATGGGTACGGCGGCGCTGTGCGTATTTGCGGTGGTATTTGTCACCATGCTGTACGCAATGAGCAAGATCAAAAAGGACAACCCCATTGATGCGCTGAAAAATGAGAACCTGTGAGGCGCTGCCTTGACAGAATCCCCAGGGAAGTGATAAAATGAAGCTGATCAAACGAAAAATTTCCATCCGGACAGCGGTGATTCTCCTGTTGTGTGCGTTGCTGATCGGGTTATCCGTTCTGCTGACGGTCAGTACATGGGTGAAATATGCGACCGCACCGCAGATCCTGACCCCGGAGGAAGCGGCGCTGGTGGCCGATGCGGACTGTGTGCTGGTGCTGGGGTGCTATGTGCAGCCCGACGGAGCGCCGTCGCCGCTGCTGCAGGACCGCATCGAAATGGGCGTGGGCGTGTACAAGCTGGGCGCGGCATCCAAGCTGCTGATGAGCGGCGACCACGGCCAGCCGGAATACAACGAAGTCGAGGCCATGAAGCGTTATGCCATGCAAATGGGTGTTCCTGCGGAGGACATTTTCATGGATCATGCGGGCTTCTGCACCTACGACAGTATGTATCGTGCCAAGGAAGTATTCGGGGCGAAGAAAATCGTCATCGTCACGCAGGAATACCACCTGTATCGGGCACTGTACATCGCAAATGCGTTGGAGCTGGAGGCCTATGGTGTGGTGGCATCTCCGCGAAGCGGCGGACAGTTCCAGCGGGATGTCCGGGAGGTGCTGGCGCGGAACAAAGATGTACTGTGGTGCGCATTGCGCATGAAGCCGAAATATCTGGGCGATCCCATCGACCTGACCGGCGACGGGCGCGTCACCAACGGATAACGGCAGCAGGAGCAGAAAAGAGGAGGAATACAACATGAAAGAATGGTTGACTGCGATCATGACGGCGACTGCGTGGGAAATGACCCCGCCCAAGGCTTACGGTACATTTCACCTGAGTTTTATGCTCATCGGGTTTGCGCTGTGCTTCGGTGCGGCGTATGCACTGCGGCGGAGCAGCGCCCGGTGTATGCGGAACATTCTGCTGACGGTGGGCGGTGTGCTGCTGGTGGGTGAGGTGTACAAGCAGCTGTTTTACACCTTTTACATCGGCGGCGGTGTGTACCAGTGGTGGATTTTCCCGTTCCAGCTGTGTAGCGTGCCCATGTACCTCTGTCTGATTGCGCCGCTGCTGCCGTGGAAGCGGGTGCGGCACGGAATGTACCATTTTATGATGCTGTACAATCTGCTGGGCGGCGCGATTTCGTTTGCAGAGCCGTCCGGATTGATCCACCCCTACTGGACGCTGACGCTTCACGCGTTCATCTGGCATATGCTGCTGGTGTTCGTCGGGCTGTATCTGGGACTGTCGGAGCAGGTGGAGGTCCGCGCACACACCTATCGCAATGCATCGCTGGTGTTTGTGGGGTTGTGCGTGGTGGCATTCTGCATCAATCTGCTGTGCTGGGAAGTGTCCGGTGGCAGCATCAATATGTTCTTCGTAGGACCGAAAAACTCCTCGCTGGCGGTATTTTCGTGGTTCGCCAAGCAGTTCGGCTGGTACGTCAGCACCGCGCTGTACATCCCGTCGGTCTGTCTGGGCACGTACGTGATTTATCTGCCGTTCTATCATTATAAAAAGAAAAAAGCCGGCACGACGAACGCACCGGCATAAACCAAAGGGCGCATTGCAGTTTCATTGCAACGCGCCCTTGTTTTTCTTATTCCATTTTCAGCCGCAGTTCGCGGTGGATGACCTTGCCGTTCCGGTA
>JAFTRF010000122.1 GCA_017462405.1 Clostridia bacterium
CGTACCGTGCATCCCGGTGTCTGCTCTGAAGCGTGAGGGCATCGACGATCTGCTCGAAATGATTACGCTGGTGGCCGACATGAAGGAACTCAAGGCCAACCCCGACCGTGCTGCCAAGGGTACGGTCATCGAAGCCCGTCTGGACAAGGGCAAGGGCCCGGTTGCAACCGTGCTGGTGCAGAACGGTACCCTGCGCTCCGGCGACATCATTGTGGCCGGTACGACCGTTGGCCGCGTTCGTGCTATGACCAACGAGCACGGCCGCCGCTTGCAGGAAGCTGGCCCCAGCGTACCTGTGGAGATTACCGGTTTGGACGATGTACCCACCGGCGGCGATATTTTCAACGTGGTATCCGACGAGCGTCTGGCCCGCGAGCTGGTGGATCAGCGCCGCACCGAGCAGAAGGAAGAAATCTTCAATGCCCGCACCAAGGTGACCCTGGATAATCTGTTCGATCAGATGCAGCAGGGCGAGATGAAGGAACTGAAGATCATCGTGAAGGCCGACGTGCAGGGCTCCGTGGAGGCCGTGCGTCAGTCGCTGGAGAAGCTGACCAACGAGGAAGTGCGCGTCAACGTCATCCACAACGGCGTTGGTGCCATCAACGAATCCGACGTTATGCTGGCCAATGCATCCAATGCCATCATCGTGGGCTTCAACGTGCGCCC
The DNA here is from genome assembly GCA_017462405.1 of Clostridia bacterium. Classification (GTDB taxonomy): domain Bacteria; phylum Bacillota; class Clostridia; order Oscillospirales; family Acutalibacteraceae; genus RGIG4076. The sequence goes on from JAFTRF010000122.1 coordinate 670, forward strand.
CGACTCCGTGGCCGAGGAAAATGCCAAGCGCGACGGCGTGGATATGCGCCTGTACCGCGTGATCTACGACTGCATCGAGGAAATCGAGGCAGCTATGAAGGGTATGCTGGCACCCAAGTACCGCGAGAACCTGCTGGGTCGTGCCGAGTGCCGTACCGTCTTCAAGGTGTCCAGCGTGGGCACCATCGCCGGCAGCTATGTGCTGGACGGCAAGATCACCCGTTCGGCACTGCTGCGCGTTGTGCGTGACGGCATCATCATTGCCGACGACCAGATCGCATCCCTCCGCCGTTTCAAGGACGACGTGAAGGAAGTGGCACAGGGCTACGAGTGCGGTATCGGTCTGGAGCGCTTCAACGACCTGAAGGAAGGCGACATCTTCGAGGTGTACGTCATGGAAGAATACAGAGACTGATCAATTTCAGTCCAAAAGGATTTTTTGGCGGAGAGCGGGCAAGTTTTTGCGGTTCTCCGCTTTTTTGAAAGGAGCATTTGCTTTATGGCAAGTCATAAAATGCAGCGGCATACGGAAGACATCCGCCGCGAACTGACCGATATTTTCCGTACGCTGAAAGATCCCCGCGTGCAGGGCACCCTGTTGAGCATCGTGCGGGTGGACGTGAGCAACGATCTGTCCTACTGCAAGGTGTATGTCAGCGCCATGGAAGGGCTGGAGGCAGCGCAGCGCGCCGTGAAGGGTCTGGAAAATGCGGCGGGCTATGTCCGTTCCGAAATGGGTGCGCGGCTGAATCTGCGCCATACGCCCCGGATGCTGTTCTATGCAACCGATTCCATTGAATACAGTGCGGAAATTTCCCGCAAGCTGAACCGGCTGAAGGCCGAGGAAAAGCCCGCCGAGGAATAAGAGCGCAGTTGCCGGAGACGCAATCCCCGGCAAAACGCAATGCATGGACCGGACAACAGACGGTCCGTGTATTTGCGGTGTGCAAAACCGAAAAGTCACAAGAGCGGCGCTGATGTGCATGACACAGCAGCGCCGTATGAGATAAGGAGGAACAGCCGATGATCACCTATAAGCAGGCGGCAGACCTGCTGTACAGCCACGATAAAATCCGGATCCTGACCCACCAGTCCCCCGACGGGGACACCGTGGGCAGTGCTGCCGGACTGGCACTGGCACTGCAGGACATGGGCAAACAGGTGCAGATCGCCTGCAGTGACCCGATTCCGCCCAAATACGACGATATTCTGGCACCGGTGGTGCCGCAGGAATTTGAACCGGACCTGATCGTGGCGGTAGATGTGGCCGATGCAAAGCTGCTGGGAGCAAAACTGGCCCCCTGTGCGGCGCAGACCCGCCTGTGCGTGGATCATCACGCCTCCAATACGTTCTGGGCGGCGGAAACGCTGCTGGAAGGCGATGCCGGCGCGGCCTGTGAGGTGGTGTATCTGCTGCTGAAGGAAATGGGCACAGAAATCACTCCGGCCATTGCGGCAAGCCTGTATACCGGGTTGTGTACCGATACGGGGTGCTTCCGCTATTCCAATACGTCGCCCCGCACTCTGCGGATCGCGGCGGAACTGATGGAGGCGGGCGCTCCGGCGGCGGCCATCAATCTGAAAATGTTCGAAATCAAGACCCGGAGCCGCCTGACGCTGGAGCGGATGGTGCTGGATTCTCTGCGGTACGCCTGCGGAAACCGGGTGGCCATTGCGGTACTGTCCATGCAGATGCTGCAGGAAAGCGGTGCGGCAGAAGGGGAAACCGAAGGTGTTGCCACGCTGTCCCGGAACATCGAAGGGGTGTCCGTAGGCATTACCCTGCGAGAGAAAGCGCCCGGCGACTATAAAATTTCCGTCCGCACCGACGAAACGGTGGATGCGTCGGCTTTGTGCCGGACGCTGGGCGGCGGCGGTCATGCCCGTGCCGCAGGCTGCCGCCTCTCCGGGAAGGAAGCGGTAGTTTCGACCCGCATGCTCGCTGCGGCA
>JAFTRF010000123.1 GCA_017462405.1 Clostridia bacterium
GAAGAAGAGGGCGACAAGGTCGTCGAGTGCATTAAGTATGAACTCGGCAAAATGGATACAGTAAAACACGAATTTTACGGCAAAACCTATACTGCCGTGGATATTTCCGCAATGATTCTGAAGCAACTGAAATGCATGGCGGATGAACAGGGCTACATCGTACAAAATGTGGTCGCGACGTGTCCCGCATATTTTGGTATGTATGAAAAGGTGGGACTGATGGATGCAATACGGGCAGCCGGAATGAATCTGGTGCAGATGCTTCCGGAGCCTGTTGCTGCGGTATGGGGCTACATGGGCAGTCAGTACCATCGGGACTGCACCGTTCTGGTGTGTGACCTTGGCGGTAACACGTTTGATGCGACCTTGCTCAGGATCACCGCGGAAGAAGCAAACGGCAAGCTGCGGCCGAGGGTGAAGATTCTGGACACCGACGGCAGTGATCGGCTGGGTGGCCGGAACTGGAACAAACGGCTGTTTGAATACATTCTGAGATATTGTGCCGTGGAGAACGGATTGTCCGAGGATGAAATCAACGGTCAAAGCCGCCAATGTATCCGCAGAAAGGTGGAGGCTGCCAAGAAGCGCCTGACGACTGCCGACAGCACACGGGTGCGCGGTCTGATGATCAATGGGATCCCCACCATGGTGTCTGTGACCCGCGAAGAATTTGAATCGATCACTGCTGATCTGGTGGAAAGAAGCATGGCTCATGTGGAAAATCTGCTCTGCAGGGCCGGGGAGAACCAGCCGGACTTCGTTATGCTGGCCGGTGGTGCGGTTCAGATGCCCATGATCCGCAATGCGCTCGAAAGCCGGTTCCCAGGCATTGTGCGGATGAACGAGCCGTCCACCATCATCGCGCGCGGCGCCGTTGTTTATGCCAGCATGATGGACGACGAATGCCAAACCGTTCCGGAGCCGGTGAAAAAAGACGATCCGGAGCAGGGGGACAACTGGATTTGCGGAACCGATGCAATGAATCCGCTGCACAAAACGGACGAGCCGGAACTGCAGGAAATCTGCTTCAAAGATGCGGGCGAATCCATCGGGCCCGTTTATGGCATTGACTTTGGTGTGACCGAGGTCTGTATCGCAAAGACCGATACAAACGGCAATGCCGTCGTGATTCCGAATTATATTCTTTCCAGCGATACCTTTACATCGGCCGTGTGGTTTGAAAGCAGTGATAACGTGGTGGTCGGTGCCATTGCGCTGGATGTAGCGGAAACCGAGGGCGACCGGATCGTTGACGGCATCCGGCGCGAAATCGGCCAGGCTGATGCCGCATACCGTGAATTTGACGGGCATTGGTACAATCCGGAGGAGATCGCGGCAATCATTCTGAAACACCTGTGCGACATGGCCGGTGATCAAGGCGAAAAAGTGAAAGACGTGGTGGCCACCTGCCCCACATATTTCGGTCTGCAGGAAAAGGCAGCATTGCTCGCCGCCATAGAGATGGCCGGCATGAACCCCGTACAGCTCATTCCGGAGCCCGTTGCAGTCGTACTGTCGTACTACCAGGGTGCTTTGTGGAAAGAGGAACACACCGTATTGGTGTGTGATCTGGGCGGTGCGACGTTCGATGTCACGATGCTCCGGCTGACCACGGAAAACGTGGACGGTATACCGCAGCGAAAGATAAAGGTGCTGTCCACCGGTGGCAATGACTGTCTGGGCGGCCGGGATTGGGATGAACGGCTGTTTGAATACATTCTGAAATGCTGTGCCGAGGAGAACGGACTGTCTGAGGATGAAATCGACGATGAAAGCCGCCAGAACATCCGCAGGAAAGTGGAGAGAACCAAGAAAAGACTGAATACCGCCGACAGTACCCGTGTGCGCGGTCTGCTGATCAACGGAATCCCCACCAGTGTGACTGTGACCCGCGAAGAATTTGAGGCGATGACGCACGACCTTGCCAGTAAGACCATGTCCTATGTGCAGCAGATGATCGGCGACACCGGTATGGAGCCGGATATCGTCCTGCTGTCGGGCGGTGCAGTGCTGATGCCCATGATCTGCAATGCGATCGAAGCGCAATTCCCGGATCGGGTGTGGTTGTTTGATCCCCACACGGCTGTGGCACGCGGTGCAGCAATTTGCGGTCGGATGTTCACGGTGACAGATGGTTTGCCGGTCGTTCCGCACATCCCGAACCGGCCCAAGCCTCCGGTGAAGCCGGAGCCGCCCAAGCCGGAGCCGCCCAAGCCGGAGCCGCCCATCCCCCCGGTGAGGGACATCCCGGAGATTACAGTGGCTCCGCACTCATACGGCGTGAAGATAATGACAGACGGACAGGAATGCATCTGGAACGTCATCAAAAAGGGTGACAGGCTTCCGGTCAAGGTGGAACAGCATTACATCACGGTCCGCAAAGGACAGGAGAAAATCGTGGTGAACCTCTTTGAAAACAACAGCACGGCGGACGAGGTCCCGATCTACTCCGATACGAAAAACCACTGGCAGCCCATCGGAAAAACGGATAAAATCCGCTGGCTGGGCAATCTGGAACTGAAATTCGGTCCCAATGTGGAGCCGGGCATGTCCGTTGTACTGGCCTTCCGCTTCGACCGGGAGGACGGATTCCGCGTGGAGGTCGAACGGGCTCCCGTTGCTGTACGGACGGTCATCCGTTTTGCGGACTAAGATTATATATTGCAATTTTGTACATTTCATATTATCATATATCTTACAGAGGATTTATCAGAGGAGGAGAACAGCATGGGCATCAAAATCGGTATTGATCTGGGTACCACGTTTTCGGCGGTCGCCATCTTCGATGAGAAGACCGGCCAGCCGAAGATCATCCCGGATCGTGACGGCAATAAAATCACCCCTTCCGTCATCCAGCTTATGGAGGACGGCGAAATCATCGTTGGCTGGGATGCCAAGGACGCATACGAAGCCGGTGAATACGGCTGTGTATCCACGTTCAAGCGCGGCATCGGCAAGGACGGGATGTACTGCACCTTTTACGGCAAGAACTACACCTCCGTGGAACTGTCGGCCATCCTGCTCCGCTATCTGAAAGAAGAAGCCGAGTACGTGACCGGTCAGACCGTAGACGAGGCCGTGGTCACGGTCCCGGCCTACTTCTACCACAAAGAGCGCAAGGACACTATGGCTGCCGCCCGCAAGGCCGGTCTGGATGTCCGCCAGATCATCAACGAGCTGACCGCTGCCGCCATGAATTACGGTGCAAAGCATTGGCGCGAAAATGCAAAAATTCTGGTCTACGATCTGGGCGGCGGTACGTTTGATACCACGCTGATCCGCATGAAGAAAAACGGCGAAATGGAGTCTCTCCAGACGCTGGGCAATCACACGCTGGGCGGCAAGGACTGGGACAGCCGTCTGACGCAGATCGTCGAGGAGAAAATCGAGGCCGATACCGGTGTCCTGCCCGCAGATCACCGTGAGGTGCATCAGGAAATCATGCAGGGCATCGAGGCCGTCAAGAAGCAGCTGACCCAGCGCAACACGGCGACGATGAATATATATCTGCCGGATTACGGCTTGTATACCGCCGAAGTGACCCGGACCGAGTTCGACCAGCGTACCCGCGACCTGATCGAGCGCACCGGCGACCTGTGCAACAACCTCCTGCAGGGCTGCGGCCTGCAGTGGACGGATGTCACGGACATCCTGCTGGTAGGCGGTTCGACCCGCATGCGGCAGGTACCGGAATATCTGAAGGCCATCAGCGGCCATACCCCGCTGGCGCAGGTGCATCCGGACGAGGCCGTGGCACTGGGTGCCGCCATTCAGGTGCAGAAGGAACTGCCGGCGTATATGGTCATCGGCATCGGCGCACCCCCGCCTGCAAACGATCCGGGTTACGTGTTCGGCCGGAAGAAAACAGGCAAAAAGCGTACCGCAAACGACGTGCCGGAAGTGATCGGTACGGAAACCCAGTTGAGCAATGCGCTGTGCGTGAAGCAGGTGGACGTGGTTGCACACGCCATGGGCATCATCGCCGTCAACAAAGCGGGCACGCACTACATCAACAAGACCATCATCCCTGCCAATCAGCAGATTCCCGTCAAGTGTGCGGAGGCATTCCATTATTACACCTCGGCCAAAAGCGACAATGAACTGGAAATTTACGTCCTGCAGGGTGTGAAAGCGCCGCTGGAGTGCC
>JAFTRF010000124.1 GCA_017462405.1 Clostridia bacterium
TCCGCCGTCACCATCCACTTCCCCGATTTCCACGATCAGCGCGCCGTCGGTATACATTTTCAACCCGAACGGCGTGCCACATAGCGTAACGGTTTCCCGCTGAGTCTGCCGCACCTCCACCGCCGCTACCGGAACGGCACCCAACAGGCGGATCTGTTGCCGGTCTGGGTCGATGGTCAGCAACGGATGCCCTTCCAGCGAAAATTGTGCCTGCTCCGTTACGGTAAAACGGTCCGGCAGTATCTGCACCGCATGGGCACAATACATACCTGCGCCACTCACCGCCACCGTCAGCGCTGCAGCGATGGTGCGTATCCATCGCTTTCGTTTATGATGCTGCATCGTCGGCATTTCCGCTCCCTTCCTCCGCATTTTTTTCTTTTGCGGATGTGCTTATTTTGCCGCAGACGGCGCACACTATGAGCGGAAGTTCTGCGCAATTCCGGAGTTTTCTGTCATCGGGACAAAAATTTTTCTGCCGCATAAACTGTATTGAACCGTTTTCGCTTTCCGCGCTTCGCGGATCCCGGAGCGCGTTTTCATAGATTTCCGGTGCGGAGAGGCTTGCGCCCCTTTGCGCCGGTTATTGTGCTTTTTTTGGGTAAGTTTCCTAAATCATCGGTCAAAAACCGTGCATAAATCCGGCTATATAAGTAAAATTACACAAGAAAAAGGAAGATTTTGTACAACATACACAGAGATTCACATCCGTTTTTTTGGATTTCGCCGATTGCATTGGACATGAAGACATAGTATAATAATGTATATTAAACTTAGGGTCATTGGCTTCAAACGCAGCTTTCCGCTCCCCGTTTCAGTCCTCATCGAACCCGGTCGAAACAAACAGGAGGTTCATTTTATGAAATATCAGCTTTCCTCTGGCGAGGTAAAAACGCTCATTGCCAAGAAACTGTCTCATACCATGTCGGTCGATCCGGCACAGGCCACCAACGAGCAGTTTTATCATGCGCTGGCGCTGATCACCCGCGATCTGCTGCTGCAGAGCCGCAATGATTTTGCCCGCAAGGCCGAAGCCCAGGATTGCAAGAAGGTATATTATCTGTGCATGGAGTTTTTGATGGGCCGCTCCCTGAAAAACAACCTGTACAATCTCGGCCTCACCGACGCTGTGGAGAATGCTCTGCGTGATTACGGCGTCAAACTGAGCCATGTATATGAATGCGAGCCGGATGCCGGTCTGGGCAACGGCGGTCTGGGCCGTCTGGCCGCCTGCTTCCTGGATGGTCTGGCTACGCAGGGTCATCCCGCCACCGGCTATTCCCTGCTGTATGAATACGGTATGTTCTGCCAGAAGTTCATTGACGGCTGGCAGGCAGAACTGCCGGACAACTGGCTGCCCGGCGGCGAAGTGTGGCTGGTGCCGCACCCTGAGAGCAGCGTCAATGTGCAGTTTGGCGGTCAGATGGAAAACATCTGGGACGGTCCCTACCATACCGTAAAAATGCACAATGCCACCAACATCACCGCAGTGCCCTACGACATGATGGTGTCCGGTTACGGCGGCGAAGGTGTCAGCGTCCTGCGCCTGTGGCGTGCCAAGTCGCAGGAATTCAACATGACCCTGTTCAACGAAGGCGAGCATATGCGCGCCATTGAGCAGAAAGCCATGGCAGAAGCCCTGACCAAGATCCTCTACCCCGGTGACGGCCGCCGCGAGGGCAAGAGCCTGCGTCTGTCCCAGCAGTATTTCCTTGTGTCCGCCACCATGCAGGACATCATCTTCTCGCACCTGCGCGATTATGCGACGCTGGACAACATCCCGAAAAGATGGCCATCCATCTGAACGACACCCACCCCGTGCTGGCCATTCCGGAATTCATGCGCATCCTGCTGGATGAATGCGGCTACGGCTGGGACCATGCGTGGGATCTGGCCATCCGTACCTTTGCCTATACCAACCACACCGTCATGCAGGAGGCACTGGAGTGCTGGGCGGAGGATCTGTTCAAGGAGCGTCTGCCCCGTATTTACGAGATCGTGTGCGAGATCAACCGTCGCTTCTGCGAGGATGTCTACAATCTGACCGGCGGCAATCAGGACATGGTCAACCGGATGTCGATCGTATACAACGGTGTCGTGAAGATGGCCAATCTGGCCGTAGCGACCAGTCATTCCGTCAACGGTGTATCGCAGCTGCACAGCGAGATTCTGAAAGAAACTGTGTTCCGCGATTTCTATCATATTATGCCCTACAAGTTCAAGAACGTCACCAACGGCATTGCACACCGCCGTTGGCTGAATCAGTCCAACCCCAAGCTGGCGGACTTTATCACCGGGCATATTGGCGACGGCTTCATCACCGACGCCTCCCAGCTGTCCCGTCTGCTTCCGCTGACCGACGACAAGGCCGCGCTGGAAGAACTGGGCCGTATCAAGCTGGCCAACAAGGAAAGCTTCGCCCGCTATATTCAGAAACACAACGGCATCACCGTCAACCCCAACTCCATTTTCGACGTACAGGTCAAGCGCCTGCATGAATATAAGCGTCAGCTGCTGAATGCGATGAACATTCTGGTCACCTACCAGAAGCTGAAAGCCAACCCGAACATGGATATGGTACCGCACACGTGGATCTTCGGCGCCAAAGCTGCGCCGGGCTATTATTTCGCCAAGGAAGTCATCCAGTTCATCCACACCATCGGCAATATGATCAATAACGATCCCACCGTGGGCGACCGCATGAAGGTCGTATTTCTGGAGAATTACCGCGCGACCGTGGCCGAAAAACTGATGCCTGCCGCTGAAGTCAGCCAGCAGATTTCGCTGGCCGGCACGGAAGCCTCCGGCACCGGCAACATGAAGCTGATGATCAACGGTGCCTTGACGCTGGGTACGCTCGACGGTGCCAACGTAGAGATCTGCGATGCCGTCGGCCGGGAAAATATGTTCCTGTTCGGTATGACCACTCCGGATGTGGAAAGCCTGAAGCGCTTCGGCTACCGTCCCCGCAACTACTACGAGCACAATCCGGATCTCCATGCTGCCATCGACAGCATGATGTACGGCAGTTTCTCCAATATGCACATCAAAAACATTGCGGATTCCCTGTTGAACCGCGATCCGTATATGGTTCTGGCCGACTTTGCCGATTACGCCGCCGCACAGCAGCAGCTGGCACAGGTGTACCGCGATCCCATGGCATGGAACCGCAAGTCCCTGATCAATATTGCAGGAGCCGGTGTATTTGCTGCAGACCGCTCCATCTATGACTACGCAACCACGATCTGGGGCGCCGGACCCGTATCGAAGTAATGTATCAGATGTTTTGTTCCCGTGACCCGGCTTACCGCAATCCGACGGGGGCGCTGGCGACCGGAGAAAACCTGCACCTGCGCATCCGTCTGCCCCGTTCGCTGGGGTGCCGTGGCGCTTACCTGTCCATCCGTCCGGATGGCGAGCAAAGCACCGGTGACAGCGCAATGTTCTGGTGCGGAATGGATGGGAACGATCATGAATGGTGGGAATGCGACTACAAACCCGCACGAACAGGCGTGTATTGGTACTGTTTTCGTCTGAACACCGCAGAAGGCCCCCGCACATTGTGCAAGGGTACCCGCGGCATGGGACAATTCCAAAGTACGGAATTGTTTCAGTTGACCGTATACGACCCCAGCTTCCGCACACCGGACTGGCTGGCCGGCGGCATCATCTATCAGATTTTCCCAGACCGCTTTCATCGCTCCGTTCAGGCCAAGCAGAATGTCCCTGGCGACCGGATCTTTCATCTGAACCGCTGGGAACGGCCGGAGTGGCAGCCCGATGCATCCGGCGAGTACGGGAACAACGATTATTTCGGCGGCGACCTGCCGGGCATCATTGAAAAACTGGATTATCTGCAATCGCTGGGCGTGACCTGCATTTATCTGAATCCCATTTTTGAAGCGCATTCCAACCATCGGTACAACACGGCAGACTACGAAAAGGTAGATCCTCTGCTGGGTACCGAAGACGACCTGCGCGCATTGTGCGATGCTGCCAAGGCGCGCGGAATGCACGTCCTGCTGGACGGTGTCTTTAATCATACCGGCAGCGACAGCCGTTATTTCAACCGCAACGACCGCTATCCGGAGCTGGGCGCATTTCAGAGCAAGGATTCACCCTATTACGATTGGTTCGATTTTGCACAATGGCCGGCCCGCTATGCTTCGTGGTGGGGATTTCAGACACTACCCGTCATCCGTCACGATTCTGAAGAGTTCCGGAAGTACATCACCGATCCGGGCGGCATTTCCGATAAATGGCTGGCCTGCGGTACGTCCGGCTGGCGGCTGGATGTCGTGGACGAATTGTCCGACCCGATGCTGGATGCCATCCGCATTGCCGTCAAACGCGCCAATCCGGAAGCGCTGGTACTGGGCGAAGTGTGGGAAGATGCCTCCAACAAAATCAGCTACAACCGCCGACGCCATTACCTGCTGGGGCATCAGCTGGATTCCGTAATGAATTATCCGTTCCGCAAAGCCATTCTGGGCTTGTTTACGGAGCAGGATGCTTCTGCTTTTGCGGATATTGTAGAGGGAATTGTGGAAAATTACCCGCCGCAGGTGCTTCGTTTGCTGATGAATCTGCTGGGTACCCACGATACCGAGCGCGCGTTGACCGCATTGGGCGGAGAACCGGTCCGCGGCCGCGGCCGGGCATGGCAAAGCACGCAAAAGCTGACGGATGAGCAACGGGCAGCTGGTCTGCGCCGTCTGCGCGCCGCCGCTGTCCTGCAGTATTGTCTGCCGGGTGTGCCGTCCATTTACTACGGCGATGAAGCCGGGCTGGACGGCTATGCCGATCCCTTTAACCGGGGCTGCTATCCATGGGGACATGAGGATACCGGGCTGATCGGATGGTTCCGCACCTTGGGTGCATTGCGCAAACAGACCGATTGTCTGCGCGAAGGCACTTACCGTACCGTAGCCGCCAAAGGACCGCTGCTGGCCTTTGAGCGTACCGGCCTCAACGACCGCCTGCTGTGCATCTGCAATGCCGGAGATGTTCCTTGTTCCTGTGAGCTGCCGTACGAATGGCATCACGCACAGGTACTGCTGGGCAATACCCCGGAAACCGGCAGATTGACGCTGGACGGTATTTCCTGCACCGTTCTCTATCTGCAATAAAAACAAAAAATCGCACCTGCCGTTTCGGAAACAGCAGGTGCGATTTTGTATTTATTCTTCGTTTTCGTCTTCCAGCAAATCCACAATGCGGTACAAACCCAGAAACAGGCCGAACTGCGTCAACTGCGCGGTCACTGCATCCCAATCAAAGTGAACGCCGCCATCGATTTCGCCCCACAAGGTCAGCAGGAGCATGACCAGCAAATACAGCGCAATGCCCAGCAACACATGCTTGACACACTTTTTCAGGCGATTCATCCTCAGCGCTCCCCTTCCATGCGTTCCAGCCTGCTTTGCATCTTGTCGAGACATCGGACAAAGATTTCCATTTCCTCATCCGTCAGCAGACTGAACATTTCCTCATCGATCTGCTGAAAAATGGTTTTGCTCTGCTCAACAATGCGGCTGCCCTTTTCGGTAATGGTGATCCGGTTACAGCGGTTATCCTCGGCGTCCACGATGCGCTCCACCAAGCCCATTTGTTCCAGCTTTTTCAGGTTTACGGCCACGGCTGCAGAAGATATGCGATGTGCTTCGGCAATGTCCTTCTGAGAACATCCCGCGTGACACGACAGATACATCAGCGTCATGTGCTGGCTGCGGAATACACCGGTGCGTTCCACCCGCTTTTCCACTACGCGGCGGTGCAGATGGTGCACCTCACGGAATTTTTTTTGCGCCTCATTTTTCGATGCTTGCATGACTGCACCTCCTTTATCCCAACAAAATACTTAACTATTTATTATTTTACCACAAATCTGAAATTTGTCAAGTTTCTCGCCAGAATTCGGCCAACAGTCCCGGCAGCGTATCCGGTGTAACGGCCACCGCACCCTGCCAATGCACCGGAAATAAGGCCCGGTAGGCCGGGGTACGGAAGCGGTCGTCAATCAACAGGACTACACCTCTGCCGTTTTCGGTGCGGATGACCCGCCCTGCTGCCTGCAGCACTTTATTCATGCCCGGAAAACGGTACGCATAATCAAAACCGCTGCCGTTCTGTGCATCGTAGTAATCCCGCAGTGCATCCGGCTCCGGTCCGATCTGCGGCAGACCTACTCCGACGACCGCCGTACCAATGAGCCGGTCACCAGCCAGATCTACGCCCTCGGCAAAAATGCCGCCCAGCACACAAAAGCCCAGCAAGGCACCGTCACCGGTACGAAATTGCGTCAGAAAGGCCTCCCGCGCTTCTTCATCCATGCCGCGCGCCTGCACCACCGTCGGTATTTCCGGATATTGTGTCCGGAAACGCTCGTAAATCTGCATCATATATGCATAGCTTGGAAAATAAGCGATGTAATGTCCCGGCCGTGCCGCTGCCATATCGTACAACAGGCGCACCACGGTGTCGGCACTTTCCTCCCGGTGGACATAACGGGTGCTGACGGTATCTGCCACAAACAGCCCCAGCTTTGCCGGGTCGAAGGGACTGTCCAGCCCCAAAGTATACGCATTTTCTGCGCCGCCCAGCACCGACCGGTAGTAGTCCATCGGTGACAGCGTAGCAGAAAACAGGATCGATGCCCGACCCTTGGCCAAGGCTTCATTCACCTGCGGGCTGGGGTCCAGACACAGCAGACGCACCGTCAGGTCGCTGCCGTCCCGCATCAGCAGTGTAGTGTATGTTTCATCGTACCGTTCTGCGATGCGCCCAAAAAAACGGACGTCGAAAAACAACGTCAGAATTTCTTTTTCGGTCTCCGTCGTTTCGCCCCGGTGATCCTCCAGCCAATCCGTCACGGCAGTAACAAATTTCTGCACCGGAGAAAGGAGTTCCGCAGGCAGGTCTTTTTGCACGATGCAGGTATCTCCAGCTTCTTCGCAGGATTTCCGCAGATTCAGCAACACGTTGTTCAGTCCGCTGAGTGCATTGCGCAGGGATTTGTATTTTTTCGGTATGATTTTACGTAGCGCCAGCACGTCGCTTTTCCGGAGGGTGGCGGAAAACATCTCCCGGCAGCGGTCGATGCCGTTGTGGGCTTCATCCATCAGAAAAATGTAATCTCCGCGGCTTTCAAAAAAACGCTGGAGATGCACCACCGGGTCCAACAGATAGTTGTAATCGCAGATGATGCAATCCGCCCATGTACTCAGGTCCAGTGCCAGCTCATACGGACACAGGCGGTATCGTTCGGCCGCCTGCAGCAGCACCTCCCGCCGGATGGGCATTCCCTGCACCAGCAGGTCATAAACAGCATCGTTGGCACGGTCAAAATAGCCATCCGCATAGGGACAATGCTCCGGTGTGCAGTTGCGCTCCGGGAGCATACACAATTTATCTTTTGCGGTCAGCATCACCGAACGCAGGCACAACTCCGGGTGATGCTGCTTCAGCCGGGCCAATGCATCCTCGGCGGCCTGTCCGGTGACGGTTTTGGCGGTCAGATAGAAAATTTTCTCCCCCATGCCGCCGCCCATCGCCTTCAGCGCGGGAAACAGCACCGACATGGTTTTGCCGATGCCAGTCGGCGCACAACAGAACAGCCGCTGCTTGGCGGCAACGGTGCGGTACACCGCCGCCGCCATCGTGCGCTGACCTGCCCGGTATGCGCCGAACGGAAAAGTCAGCGTCGTCAGACTTTCGTTCCGGCGCAGGTGCCATTCGGCATCCAGACGTGCCCAGCGTTCATATCTGGTCAACAGGCCCATGACCTGTGTTTCCAGTTCCGCAGCCGTATAGCTGCGGATAAAATGCAGAATTGTGCCAGTATCCGTCTGCACATAGGTCAGACGGATATTTGCCCGTTCCGCCCCCTCCTCTGCAGTCACGATCCACGCATAACACGCTGCCTGTGCCCAATGGGCCGGAAAGCGGTCCTCCGTGATATGCTCCGCAGGCAGCTGGGTCGTTTTGATTTCATCAATGACGGTTACACCGTCCTGTTGAAAAATACCGTCGGCCCGTCCCTGTAAGGTATAGCGGAAGTCGCCACATTCCACCGTCCGGCTGAGTGCCACTTCGGCACGGTAGCCTTCTCCTGCTTCTTTCTGGAGGCGGCGATGAATGCGGCTGCCTTCCTGTGCGCGGTCAAATCCGCCGACGGCCCGCGCATCAATGCTGCCGCTCCGCATCAGGAATTCCACCATATGGCGGATCGGCAGCGTCAGCTCATACATGATACAATGCCAGCTGATGCAGCGCACGGGTGCAGGCCACATACAGCGGACTGCCGTTCAGCTTGCCGTTGACATCCACTACGGCCACACGGTCAAATTCCAGACCCTTGGCCAATGCCGCCGTCAGTACACAAATGCGCTGATTGCGCGCTGCAAATTCATGTACCAGCAGGCAGGCATCCTTGCGGTTGAGCGAACGGTACACCGCTTCGCAATCTGCCGCATCGGCACAAATCACCGCAGCCAGTTCCCGGTCGTCGCCCTGCGCCAGAAATGCGTTCAGTTCTGCGCCCAGCGTCTCCGGTGCAAGGTGTTTTTCCGTGACCGGACCGGCGGAGCGGTCTACACCGTGGCACAGCGTTTCTCCGGCCAGCGCGTTGGTAAATTCCACGATTTCCTTGGAGCTGCGGTAGTTGATGTCCAACGTATACTGGGCACAGCTGTGTCCAGATGCTGCCAGCACCGGAAGAAAATGGCCCTCGCCGCACAGCGACTGCGCCGGATCACCCAGCACGGTAAAACGGGCATAGGGGTACATTTCCAGCAACAGCATGTACTGCAGTTCCGTGTAGTCCTGCGCCTCGTCCACGATGACCTGACGCATCCGGTTCAGACGGTTCAGCAGACCCAACCGCACCATCAGATACAGCATCGGCGCTGCATCCTCGAAATATACCAGCTGTTTCTCCAGACGCTGCAGGAATGCCGCCTTTTCGGCCTCTCCGAAGCGTTCCGCCAGCAGATCCGCATACAGCAGCATGGGATCCGGCAAATATTTTTCACGCAGTGACCGGACGATGCGCTGAGTTGTCCGGATGCATTCCAGACGCACGTGCAGCAGGAGATCCTTTTTGGACAGATACGCTCCCGCGCCGTTTTCTTCCACCAGCCGATGTGCCGTCACCGTCCGCAGTTCGTGCTTCCGGTTGCGGATTTCGTGGCAAACCAAGGTTTTCACCCGTTCGATGCTGGCGCGGTAGGACATATTTTTCCGGCTGGTTCGGAAGATTTCGGCCTGCCGCTCTGCCGATGCGATCAATTTGCCTTCAAAGGAAATGTCTTCAAAGGTGACGCCAGCCTCCATCTTCGCCAGACGGTCGCGGAGGTACTGCGCAAAATCGCGGCTGCCCTTTTCCGCAATGTGCTGTTTGCAATCGCTGGACAGCATCTGCAGGAACGAATGCACCTCATATTTGCCACCCAGCACACCGGTCGCAAAATCCGCAAATGTGGTCTGCCACACCTTTTCTTCGCCCAGATCCGGCAGCACCGAGGCAATGTAATTTTCAAACAGGCTGTTGGGCGAGAAAATGATACATTCCTTCGCCGACAGCGTTTTGCGTGCATGATACATCAGGTAGGCGATGCGATGCAGCGCGATAGAGGTCTTGCCGCTGCCTGCACAGCCGTTGATGACCACCACGGAATGGTCCGTATCACGGATGATTTCATTCTGCTTCTGCTGGATGGAATCCACGATGGTTTTCATCTGTGCGCCCGCATGGCCGCTGAGGATCCGCTGCAAAAAGCGGTCGCCGATGGATACCGTCGTATCAAAGCAGCCCTGCATTTCACCGCGCTCAATCTGGAACTGGCGCTTGCGCTTCAGCTCGCCGTCAATTGCACCGACGGGACTCTGGTACGAAGCCGGGCCCGGTTCGTGGTTGTAATACACCGAGGCCACGTCACTGCGCCAGTCGCAGATGACCTGCTCGAAAAATTCCAGATCCGTCAGACCGAATTTGCCGATGTAAAAGGCCTCGCTCTCGTATTCGTCCTCTTCCTGAAAATCGATCCGGGCAAAATACGGGCTGTCTTTCATTTTTTTCAGCCGTTCCACCTGCAGACGGTTTTCTGTCAGCGTCTTTTCGCCGGCAATAATATCCGATTCCTGCATGGTGCGTTCGTAACGGTCCTGAATGGCGCGTTCTGCACCGACCAGTTCCTGCCACAGGTATTTGCGCTTTTCATACAGATCCTGCGTGATCATTTCCTGATCGGCATCGTGCTTGTCCAGTTCCACCTGCACCTTTCCCAGCGCATAGGCCAGATACTGCTTTTCTTCTTCCGGAATAAACATAGGGCTCCCCTTTCTGCGTCGGTCCTGCGCGGCACAAAGTCCGCTTGTCTGATCATACTGATATTATAACTATTATAGCAGAGCAATCCGCACTTGTCCATTCTTGACTTTTTGCGTCTTTTGTGCTTGGGCACAATTATCCGCCATTTTTTTCAGAATTGGATGTCATCCAGTTCTTCCTCGGTGTATACCGGTACGCCGTTGTCTAGCAGCATCTCCGCAGCAATGCCGTTACCCGCACATTTCTGTCCGGTAAAGGTGCCGTCGTAAATCTGCCCCTTGCCGCAAGAGGGACTTCGGGCCTTCAGCACAGCGCAGGATGCGGTATGGCACTGTGCCAGCCGCAGTACGGCCTCTGCGCCCCGGCGATATTCCGCCGTGACATTCCGGCCGTCCCGTGTAAGAACCTGTCCGCCCACAATTTCTGCCGGCGGACGCGGAACAGGCAGGCCGCCCATCTGTTCCGGGCAAACCGCGATCAGCGTATGCTGTTCCGCCAGACGGCAGACTTCCGCACAATAATTGCTGTCGCCCCGGTACGTGCAAGGCTGCCCCAGCAAGCACGCGCTGACGATAATATTCGCCATGACGATTTCCCCTTTCGTTGTGGTGTGATGGACTTCAGGATTTGCATTATAGCACATTTCCCGTCTGGCTGTCAATTCCCGTACAAAAAGCCCTGCCCGGCAATGATATGCTCCCTATAGAGTAGACACTCGAAATAACAAAATTTCGAGACTACACTATAGGGGGCATTTTTTATGTACAAAAGGAAAATCAAGCCAGAGGAAAAGATTGCAGCAGTAGAATCCTATTTGAACGGAAAAGA
>JAFTRF010000008.1 GCA_017462405.1 Clostridia bacterium
CCCGGCGGTGACCCATCAGCTGGCCGAGGGGCAGGAAGCCGCGTCCCCCGGTATGAAATATAAGCATTATTCCCCCGAGGCAGACGTGATTCTGATCAAGGGCACGACGGCGCAGTATGCGGCATTTGTCAATGCACGGGCGGCGGCACAGGTGTATGCAATGTGCTTCAATCAGGATGCCGGGCTGCTTCAGGTGCCGGTGGTGCCTTACGGTGATGCCGACGAACCGGAAACGCAGGCCCATC
Source organism: Clostridia bacterium (assembly GCA_017462405.1). Taxonomy (GTDB): domain Bacteria; phylum Bacillota; class Clostridia; order Oscillospirales; family Acutalibacteraceae; genus RGIG4076. Next base: position 246 of record JAFTRF010000008.1, read on the forward strand.
TGCTGTTTGAATGTCTGCGGAAGCTGGATGAAATGGGCGCCAAAACCGTGTATGCCCATTGCCCGGCGGAAACCGGTGTGGGATTGGCGGTATACAACCGCATTTTGCGGGCGGCAGGTTTTGAAGTGATCGACTGTACGGAGGATGCAGTATGAAACGGGTGATCGGACTCACCGGCCCTACCGGAGCCGGCAAAAGTGAAGCGGCCCGGGCGCTGGCGGCGGCCGGGTGTGTGATTGTGGACGCGGATCAGTTGAGCCGCAAAGCAGTGGCAGCGCCCGCGTGCCTTCAGGCGTTGGCCGAGGCATTTGGCAGCGATATTTTGCTGTCGGACGGCACGCTGAACCGCCGGGAACTGGCTCGCCGAGCCTTTGCTGCACCGGACAAGGAACAGCTGCTGAACCGGATTACCCATCCCCGGATTTTGAAGTATATGGAACAGTAGATTCTGCAGGCGCTGGAAAGCGGTGCCAAAGCGGTCATTGTGGATGCCCCGCTGCTTTTTGAAAGCGGTGCAGACAGCATTTGTCAGTCGGTAATGGCGGTGCTGGCACCGGAGAAGATCCGGCTGGCGCGTATTTGCCGCCGGGACGGGATTTCGGAAAGCGACGCCCGACTGCGGATGCAGATTCAGCCGAAAGATGATTTTTACATCAGCCGGGCAGACCGGGTATTCTACAACGACGGTACCGCAGAAGATCTGGCGGCTCAGGTAACCCAATGGCTGGCCGGCCAGCTTCGGGAGGTTGCGGATGAAGGATGAACAACGCATCTCCGGACGCGTACTGCGGTGGCTCACAGGAGTCTGTATCGTTGTACTTGTGGTTGTGATTGGCGGCAGCGCTGTGTGGCATGCGATGTTTCCACAAAAGTACAGCGAACTTGTGGAAAAGTATGCCGCACAGCATGAAGTGGATCCGGCGCTGGTATATGCGGTGATCAAAACGGAAAGCAACTTTAATCCGGAGGCGGTGTCGGTGAATGATGCCTGCGGGCTGATGCAGATGCTGCCGGACACCTTTGCGTGGATGCAGCGGAAAAATCCTGGCGAGCGGGCATATGTCCGGGAGGATCTGTTCGATCCCGAAATCAGCATCCGGTACGGCGTGTATTTTCTGGATATGCTGCTGGAGCGGTTCGGCAGCGTGGAGGAGGCTGCGGCAGCTTACCATGCCGGTCCGTCAGCAGTAGACAGATGGCTGGCGAATCCGGAATATTCCGCAGATGGCGTACATTTAGACCGAATTCCGTACGAGGATACGGCTCATTATGTGAAAAAGATCACCAGTTATTATGCAATTTATTCCCGCATTCTGCGGGCGCAATAAATCCAATTTTTTCAGAAAAGGAATGATCGCAATGGAAGAAAAGAATGCACTTCAGCTTGCAAAGAAAAAGCTGCTCCGTGACACCAGAAACGGTGTGGCACGGGCCGGTCAAGATACTTTGGCTGCAGCCGACGCTTACTGCGTGGACTACAAGGTGTATCTGGACAACTGCAAGACCGAGCGGGAAGCCGTGACTTATACCGTGGAGCTGTGTAAGAAAAACTGTTTTGTACCGTTCGAACC
>JAFTRF010000125.1 GCA_017462405.1 Clostridia bacterium
ATCCTGGGCAACGGCGACCTTTCCAAGAAACTGACGGTTCAGGCTTCTGCTTTCTCTGAGTCTGCAAAGCAGAAGATTGAAAATGCCGGCGGAAAGGCCGAGGTGATCTGAATTGATCGAAACCATTAAAAAGGCATGGAAACTCGAAGATCTGCGCAAGAAGATCCTCTTCACGCTGTTTATCATCGTTCTTTTCCGTGTTGGTGCGGCAATTCCGGTCCCCTTCATTGACGGTGGCGCACTGAAAGAGCTGATGGAACCGGTTACCGGTACCGGCAGCAACAACCTGCTGGGCTACCTTAATATGATGTCCGGTGGTTCCTTTGAACGTGCGACGATTTTCGCAATGTCCATCACCCCGTACATCAACTCTTCGATCATTATGCAGCTGCTCGCTGTGGTCTTCCCGTCCCTGGCTGAACTGTCCAAGGAAGGTGAGGCCGGTCGTAAGAAAATGGCTCGCTACAGCCGCTATCTGACCGTAGGTCTGGCGGTTCTGCAGGCTACTGCATTCTACTTCTTCCTGCGTAACAGCAATGCGCTGGCTTACGCAAAGGGCCTCAGCGGTTTCTTCGCTGCGGTCGTGATCATCGCCGCATTCACCGCCGGTTCCATGCTGGTGGTATGGCTGGGCGAGCAGATCAACCAGTACGGCATCGGCAACGGCATCTCCATGATGATCTTCGCTGGTATCGTCGCCGGCCTGCCTCAGGTTGTGATGTCCTTTGTGGCTCACTTTGAGCTGGCTACCATGGGCGGCACCAACACGAAGTATTACTTCTTCGTTCCGCTGGTTGCAGTCCTCTTCCTGGCGCTGATCTGGTTCATCGTTTTCATGAACGATGCCGAGCGCCGCATCCCCGTACAGTACGCAAAGCGCGTGGTAGGCCGTAAGGTCTACGGCGGCCAGAGCACCCATATGCCTGTAAAGGTCAATATGTCCGGTGTGATGCCCGTCATCTTCGCCAGCTCGATTCTGATGATTCCCGGCACGATCGAAATGTTCGCGAATCCGGCAGCAGATTCCTTCTGGGGCAAGTTCTTTGCGGCATTCAACCCGACCGGTTGGGTGTACTCCATCCTGTACTTTATCCTGATCATCGGATTCGCCTACTTCTACACGGCAATCCAGTATAACCCCCAGGAAATGGCCAACAATCTTCGCAAGAACAACGGCGGCGTGCCCGGCATCCGTCCTGGCAAGCCCACCGCCGAGTATCTGGCCAAGATCGTGAACAGAATCACCCTGATCGGTGCTCTGTTCCTGGCAGTGGTGGCCCTGACGCCCACCGTCAGCGCAGCCCTCACCCAGATGAACGTTTCCATGGGTGGTACCTCGATCATCATCGTCGTGGGCGGTGCCCTTGAGACGGTGCGTCAGATCGAATCGCAGATGCTCATGCGGCACCACAAGGGCTTCCTCCAGTAAGAGAAAGTCTCCGGCCCTGAGCGAAAGCTAAGTGAAAGGAATGGTAAACATCATGAACATCATTATGCTTGGCGCTCCCGGCGCCGGTAAAGGCACGCAGGCAGAAAACATCTGTGAAAAATACAATCTTCCGGCCATTTCGACCGGAAACATTATCCGAGCAGCGTTGAAAAGCGGTTCTGAGGCTGGCAAGCGGCTCAGAGAGTACACCGACGCCGGCAAGCTGGTCCCGGACGAGGTCGTGATCGACATCGTGCGTGACCGCATTGCACAGCCCGATTGTGCAAACGGCTTTGTACTCGATGGCTTCCCCCGCACCATTCCTCAGGCCGAGGCGCTGGATGCGATGGGCGTGCAGATCGACAAGGTCATCGAAATCGATGTACCGGACGAAAAGATCGTCGCCCGGATGTCCGGCCGCCGTACCTGCGCATGCGGTGCATCCTATCATCTTGAGTACAAGAAGCCCAAGGTGGACGGGATCTGCAACTACTGCGGCGGTACCCTTGGTCAACGCAAGGACGACCTTCCCGAAACGGTTCTGGAGCGGCTGCGTGTGTACCACGAGCAGACCGAACCGCTGAAGGATTATTATGCCAAGCAGGGCAAGCTGCGGACCGTCGTTGGTCAGGAAGAAGTGGCGGATACCACCCGTCTGACCTTCGCGGCAGTAGAGGGAGCATAAGGAATCCGGATGGGAATGATCGTACTGAAATCTGCCCGTGAGCTCGGACTCATGCGGCAGGCAGGCCGGATCGCGGCCTGCGCCTTGCACGAAGCGGGCAAGGCTGTCGAGCCGGGGGTGACTACCGCCGAGCTGGACCGCATTGTTCGCCGGTGCATTCAGCGGATGGGAGCGAAACTCTCCTTCCTGAATTACAACGGCTTTCCCGCCTCGGCCTGTATTTCAGTCAACGAACAGGTCATCCACGGCATACCGGGGCATCGGGCCCTGAAACAGGGCGACATCGTAAGCATTGACGTCGGAGCGTGTATCGCCGGTTTTCACGGCGATACCGCATGGACGTTCCCTTGCGGGGACATATCCCAAGCCGCGCGAGCTTTAATGGATACCACCCGCAATGCGCTGTTCGAAGGCATCGCCCGGGCGCAAAGCGGATGTCGTGTAGGCGACATTTCCAGCGCCGTTCAACGGTATGTTGAGTCGCGCGGCTACTCGGTGATCCGGCAGTTTGTCGGTCACGGAGTAGGTGCGTGCTTGCATGAGGCTCCAGAGGTACCCAATTTCGGCCAGGCCGGAAGAGGGGCACGGCTGCACCCCGGTACGACCATTGCCATTGAACCAATGGTTGCTGTTGGCGGGCAGGAAGTGATCACACAGCCGGACGGCTGGACCGTGGTCACGGCCGACACCAGCCTGTCGGCACATTACGAACACACGATCGCAATCACGGCGGACGGTCCGGTGATTCTCACCCTGCCGGAGCCGTAACCGATCGGGCAGCCCCCTATCACCGGCGGTTAACAATCATCGTCGATCAGTCTCTCATATCAAATCGAGATTCTGCGTGAACGAGGAGGAATCATTTTGTCGAAACAGGACGTTATCGAACTGGAAGGCGTGGTAACCGACGCGTTGCCCAACGCTACCTTTCAGGTAGAGCTTCAGAACGGCCACAAGATCCTGGCGCACATTTCCGGCAAGCTGCGTATGAACTTCATCCGCATCCTGCCCGGTGACAAGGTCACCGTGGAAATGTCCCCCTACGATCTGACGAAGGGCCGGATCACATGGCGTTCCAAGTAAGGAACGGAAAACAAGGAGGCATTATCTCATGAAAGTCAGACCTTCTGTAAAGAAAATGTGCGAGAAGTGCAAGATCATCAAGCGCAAGGGCAAAGTCATGGTGATCTGCGAGAATCCGAAGCACAAACAGCGCCAGGGCTACTCCTGAGCAAGACCAGTTTTAGGAGGTAATCACAATGGCTCGTATTGCCGGTGTTGACCTGCCGAGAGATAAGCGAGTAGAAATCGGTCTCACTTATATCTACGGTATTGGCCGCAAAGCTGCCAGCGATATTCTGGCTGCAACCGAAATCAATCCCGACGTCCGCGTTCGCGACCTGTCTGAGGATGATGTTGCTAAGCTGCGCGATTATATTGACAAGCATTATCATGTAGAAGGCGATCTGCGCCGTGACGTTGCGTTTGACATCAAGCGCCTCATCGAAATCGGCTGCTATCGCGGTGTACGTCACCGCAAGGGTCTGCCCGTGCGCGGTCAGCGTTCCAAGACGAACGCCCGTACCCGCAAGGGTCCCAAGAAGACCATCGCCAACAAGAAGAAATAAGCGAGGAGGGAATTCATAATGGCACAGAAGGGTGCGAAGAAGGTTGTTGTCCGCCGCCGCGAGCGCAAGAATGTCGAGCGTGGTGCCGCACACATCCAGTCTACGTTTAATAACACCATCGTTACCATCACCGATACCACCGGTGCCGCAATTTCCTGGGCATCTGCTGGTGAACTGGGCTTCCGCGGTTCCCGTAAGTCTACTCCTTTCGCAGCTCAGACCGCTGCTGAAACCGCAGCCAAGGCTGCTATGGAGCATGGCATGAAGAGTGTGGAAGTTTACGTAAAGGGCCCCGGCGCAGGCCGTGAAGCTGCGATCCGTGCACTGCAGGCTGCTGGTCTGGAAGTCAGCATGATCAAAGACGTGACCCCGATTCCCCACAACGGCTGCCGTCCTCCCAAGAGAAGACGCGTTTGATCTAATTGGAGGTGTAACGATATGGCAAGATATACCGGTGCTGTTTGCAGACTGTGCCGCCGCGAGGGTCAGAAGCTGTTCCTGAAGGGCGACCGCTGCTATACCGATAAGTGCGCTCTGGCGCGCAGACAGTATGCCCCCGGCCAGCATGGCCAGGGCCGCAAGAAGAATTCCGAGTACGGCGTTCAGCTTCGTGCAAAGATGATGACTCGTCGTTACTACGGTGTGCTGGAGAATCAGTTCTATCACTACTTTGAACTGGCCTCCAAGAAGCCGGGTAAGGCCGGTGAAAACCTGCTGGCAATCCTGGAGAGCCGTCTGGACAACGTTGTGTATCGTCTGGGCTGGGCAAGCTCCCGTGCAGAAGCTCGTCAGCTGGTTACCCATGGTCACTTCACCATCAACGGCAAGCGTGTGGACATCCCGTCCTACCTGACTTCCGTTGGCGAAGTGGTTGCGATCAAGGAAGCTTCTCTCAACTCTGAAAAGATCAAGGCTGTGCTGGAAGCAAACGCTTCCCGCCCGGTTCCGAAGTGGCTGGACCGCGCTGCCAACAACTCCGCCAAGGTGGTTGCTGTTGCAGAGCGTTCCGACATCGACCTGCAGGTTGAAGAGACCCTCATCGTTGAGTTGTACTCCAAGTAATGCGGCTTAGCTGCAAAAGACAACACCCACGGCGGGGCATCCGCTCTGCTGAAATTGTCATAAGGAGGTTCGCAAAATGATTGAGATCGAAAAACCCAAAATCGAAGCAGTGGACCTGTCTGCAGATGGTTCCTACGGCAAATTTGTCGTAGAGCCGCTGGAACGCGGCTTCGGTATTACCCTGGGCAACAGCCTGCGTCGCGTGCTGCTGTCCTCCCTGCCGGGCTATGCTGTGACCTCGATTAAGATCGACGGTGTGCTGCATGAGTTCTCCACCATCCCCGGCGTAAAAGAGGATGTGACGGAGATCGTCCTGAACATCAAGAGTCTGACCGCAAAGCTGCAGTGCGACGGCCCCAAGACCGTTGTCATTGATGCGGAAGGTCCCTGTGTAGTTACCGCTGCCAACATCAAGTGCGACAGCGAGGTTGAAATCCTCAACCCCGACCTGCGCATTGCAACGCTTGGCGAGGGTGCGAAGCTCTATATGGAGATCAACCTGGACCGCGGCCGCGGCTATGTGTCCAGCGAGCGCAACAAGCAGAATATGACTGCGAATATCATCGGCATGCTGCCGGTGGATTCGATCTACACCCCGGTGAACAAAGTAAACTACACCGTGGAGAACACCCGTGTGGGCCAGATCACGGACTACGATAAGTTGACCATGGAAGTCTGGACCAACGGTACCATCAATACGCAGGAGGCCGTTTCGTTGGCCGCTCAGATCCTGATGGAGCATCTGAACCTGTTCAAGAACCTGTCCGATTCCAGCAATGGCAGTGAGATCCTGGTGGAATCCGGCAGCAGCAATCAGGACAAGGTACTGGAGATGACCATCGAAGAACTGGATCTGTCGGTCCGTTCCTTCAACTGTCTGAAGCGTGCAGGTATCAACAATGTGGCCGATCTGATCAGCAAGACCGAAGAAGACATGATGAAGGTACGTAACCTCGGTCGGAAGTCTTTGGAAGAAGTGATCCAGAAGCTGCAGAACCTGGGCTTCGATCTGCGTAAAGAAGAGGAATAAGCCTACCCCATATTCGGTAAAGGAGTGAATGTCAATGCCCGGAACCAGAAAGCTGGGAAGACCGACTGCTCATCGTACTGCGATGCTCAGATGCATGGTTACCTTCCTGCTGGAAAAAGGCAGAATCGAGACCACCGTCACCCGCGCAAAGGAAGTCAGCGCTCTGACCGAGAAGCTGATCACCATTGCCAAGGAGAACAACCTGCACAACAAGCGTATGGTTCTGTCCTTCGTGACCAAGGAAGCGGTCTGCAAGAAGCTGTTTGACGAGATCGCACCGAAGTATGCATCGGTGAACGGCGGTTATACCCGCATCATCAAGACCGGCGCCCGCCGCGGCGATGCTGCCGAGATGGCCATCATCGAACTGGTCTGATTTGATCCGTTGATTCAATAAAAAATCCCCCGACGAATCGCTCGTCGGGGGATTTTTTTCTTTATGTGCCCAGCAGCTGCTTCAGCTGTGCCAGCGTATCACGGAAGGATGCGATGGTATCCTCTACGGGCTGCTTCGAAGCCATATCGACCCCGGCCAGCTTCAGCACCTCGATGGGGTGGTCGCTGCTGCCGGAGCAGAGGAACTTGCGGTAGGCTTCCACCGCCGGTGCGCCCTGCGTCAGAATCTTCTGCGCGATGGCGGTCGAGGCGGAAATGCCGGTGGCGTACTGGTAAACGTAAAATGCCGTGTAGAAATGGGGGATGCGCGCCCACTCGAACTTCAGTTCGTCGTCCAGCGCGAAGTTGTCGCCGTAATACAGGCGGTTCAGATCGCCGTGGAGATTGCACAGTTCCTGCGGGAGCAGGGGACGGCCGGACTCCACCCATTTGTGCGTGGTGTGTTCAAAGTCTGCAAACATGGTCTGACGGTAGAAGGTCGAGCGCAGGTCGTTGAGCCGCATATCCAGCAGATAGGCACGCTCCGCATCGCTCTGGGCATGATCGTACAGATAGGCAGACAACAGCTGCTCATTGGTGGTGGAGGCCACTTCTGCGCAGAAAATGCTGTAATCGGCGTATACCGGCGGCTGGTTGTGGTTGCTGAACCACGTGTGCATCGAGTGACCCAGTTCATGCGCCAGCGTGAACACGGAATCCAGCGTGCCGTTGAAGTTGGTCAGAATATACGGCGCAGAATGATACGAGCCGGTGGAATAGGCACCGCTGCGCTTGTTGGGGGCGGGGTAGACGTCGATCCAGCGTTCGTCGAAGGCACGCTTCACCAGCGCGGTGTAGTCCTCACCCAGCACGGCGGTCGCCTTGAGGATGATGTCCTGCGCTTCCTCGTAGGTGTACTTGCGGTCGGTCTCTTCCACGATGGGCACAAACAGGTCATAGAAATGCACCTGATCCACGCCCAGCACCTGACGGCGCAGCTCCACGTAATCGTGCAGGGGCTGCATATTTTCGCGGACGGCGGCCAGCAGGTTGTCGTACACAGCTTCGGGGATGAAGTTACCGGCCAGCCCCATCGCGCGGGCGGTGGGGTAATTCCGGGTTTTGGCGGTGAATACGTCGTCTTTCACCGAGCCGTAGTAGCAGGAGGTCAGCGTATTGATGTGTGCGCCGTAGGTGGACAGCAGCCCTTTCCAGTAGCGGGCGCGGTAGGCGCGGTCCGGGCTGACCAGTGCAGCACCATAGCCGGCCTCGGAGATTTTCTCCGGCTGCCCTTCGGCATTGTCGATGGTGGGGAAGGTGATGTCGTTGACGGTCAGGTCCTCAAAAATTTTGGAGAAGGAACCGCCGATGTCGCCCATGCGCACCAGCAGCGTTTCCATTTCATTGGACAGGATGTGCGCCTTTTTGGCGTAGAAATCTTCCGCAAAGCGGCGGTACAGCTCCAGTGCGGGAACTTCCTTGCAATAGCGGTTGAAATCGTCCATGGAATACTGCATCAGTTCCGGCGACAGGAAGGCGGTCTTTTCGCCCATCACGGTGTAGGCGTTCTGTGCGGCCTCCATCAGCGCCTTGGCGTCGGGGTCGGCCATATTCTGATCGAAATTGGAATGTGCGAATACATATAAATGGCGGAAAGCCACGTCTAGCTCATCCTGCAGCTGCAGGGTGGTCAGCAGGTCCCCGGCGGTGGCGGCAGCGTGGCCCTGCTGTGCCGCCAGACGGTCCACCAGTGCCTGCGCGCGCGCCAGATCGGCCCGCCACAGGTCATCCGTGGGGTACATTTTCCGCAAATCCCAGCGTGTTTGTTTCATTATGGAAAGCTCCTTTCAGCATGGAAACTCATGTGTGAAATTATTGTATCACTTCTGAGTATTTTAGTCAACAGTTTCGGGTTTGCGCGAAATTCGGCTTGCAAACATTGTCGGAGTGTGTTATAGTTTACCGGAAACACAAAAATTGTCATGGAGGGATCAATTATGACGTGGGGAACCTTTACGCCGACGCATTTTGCGACGCTGCTGTCGGTGGTGCTGGTCTATATCATCATGGAATGGTCGCTGAAGCGTGTGTCTGCGAAGCTGCAGATCTGGGTGCTGGGCAGCCTGTCCATGATGGGCATTTTCGCAGGCATTTACAATATCATCATCTGGGGCTCGCCGTGGGAGTACCTCCCGCTGCACCTCTGCTCGCTGAACGCAATGATCCTGCCGGTAGCGGTATTCACGCGGAACAAGGTGCTGGGCAACCTGCTGCTGCTGTGGTCGCTGGGCGCGGCGGTGGCACTGGTACTCAACGGGGCAGTGGCCGCGTGCGACATCCGCAGCTGGACCTTCTTCTGCTATTATGTACCGCACGTAATGGAGTGCGTCATCCCGGTGCTGCTGTTCCGCCTGCGCCTGATCAAAGTGCGTGCCAGCTGCCTGTGGTCGACCGTGGGCATCACCATGGCCGTATACACGCTGGTCCACGGCATCAACGTCTTCCTGAATGACTGGTTTATCCGGGCACAGATCACCAACCCGTCCGGTGCGATCGTACAGGTGAATTATATGTATTCCCTGTATCCCACCGATCCGGTGCTGGGAATGTGCTGGAACCTGATGCCGGTGCCGTACTGGTATATGTTCCTGGCGGTTCCGATCATCATCGTGTATCTGGCACTGATTTACGGCATTGTATATTGGCGGCGTCACCGCCGGAAGCTGCGCGGCAGCAACTGATTTTCTGTCTGAACGGGCGGACTGCAGAATTCCTGCAGCCCGCCTGTTATTTTTTGCACAATTCCCTATAAAAATACCGGAAATACTTGATTCGACTACAGAATCGTAGTATAATAAATCCGATTGCGCTGGTTTTACCGGCGACAGATTTCGTAAGAGCGAGGGCAAAAAGCTATGCAGAAGAAAGAAAACAAACTTTTCCCGCTGCGCCCCTTCCGTACCCATGGCGGTGCGGCGGTACCCCATCATAAAAATACCGCCGCCTGCGAAAGCGTGACCATGACGCCGCCGAAGCAGGTCATCCTGCCGATGCAGCAGCACGTCGGTGCGCCGTGTACGCCACTGGTGAAGGTCGGGGCCCATGTTTACGTGGGACAGAAAATTGCGGACAGCGATAAGCCGGTATCGGCACCCATCCACGCATCGGTATCCGGTAAGGTATCGAAGCTGACGCAGGTGCAGCTGCCCGGCGGACAGACGGTGGACGCCATCGTCATTGATTCCGACGGACTGATGGAGCAGGATCCGTCCATTGCGCCTCCGGAGGTACACAGCCGTGAGGACATCCTCAAGGCCATCCGTGAATCCGGTCTGGTCGGTCTGGGCGGCGCCGGTTTCCCGACGCACATCAAGCTGAATGTGCCGGCCGGCAAGCACATCGACACGCTGCTGATCAACGGTGCCGAGTGCGAACCGTACATCACCGCCGATACCCGCGAAGCACTGGAAAACTCGTGGGATGTGCTGGCAGGTGTGCACATCGTCAAGGAAATGGTGGGCGCAGAGCGCGTCATCATCGGCATCGAGGCCAATAAGCCTGAGGCCATCAAAGCACTGCGGAACATCGCAGAAAGTCAGCAATACGACCCCGAAAACAAGGTGCGGGTGCTGGAGCTGCCGTCCCATTATCCGCAGGGCGCAGAAAAGGTGCTGATCAAGGCCTGCACCGGCCGCAGCATCCCGCAGGGCGGTCTGCCCGCCGATGCCGGCTGCGTGGTGATGAACCTGACTTCCGTGGCATTTCTGGCGCGTTACCTCAAAACCGGTATGCCGCTGGTCAGCCGCCGGCTGACGGTGGATGGCTCCGCGGTCAACGAGGCGAAGAACGTGGTAGTGCCGATTGGTACCCCGATCAAGGACGTCATCGAATTCTGTGGCGGCTACAAGGGCACCCCCGGCAAGATCCTCATGGGCGGCCCGATGATGGGCATGGCTCTGGCGGATGATGAACTGCCGGTGCTCAAGCAGAACAACGCTGTGCTGGTATTCGACAAAAAGGACGCAGCACTGCCGACGGCAAGCGCCTGCATCCGCTGTGGTCGCTGCGTATCCGCGTGCCCCATGCAGCTGATGCCTACCGCCATCGAGCGGCAGGTCAAGGCCCACAATGCCGACGAACTGAAGGCACTGAACGTCATGACCTGTATGGAATGCGGCTCCTGCGCCTTTGTGTGCCCGGCCAACCGTCCGCTGGTGCAGTCCATGCGGCTGGGTAAGGCCATCGTACGGGCTTCGTCCGAAAAGTAAGAGAGGGAAGAACCATGTTGAATGAAAAATTGCTGGTCGCACCGTCGCCGCATCTGCGCAGCGGTGCTTCGACCCAGGACATCATGCGGGACGTGCTGATCGCCCTGCTTCCGGCAGTGGCGGCTTCGGTCGTGCTGTTCGGCCTCCGCGCACTGGTGCTGGAGTGCATCTGCGTAGCGGCCTGTATGCTGGCCGAATACATCACCCGGCGCATCCTGCACCGGGACAATACCGTGATGGACCTCAGCGCTGCCGTAACCGGTCTGATTCTGGCGCTGAACCTGCCGGTATCCATCAACCCCATTTTCGCAGTGATCGGCTGTGTTGCGGCCATCGTGATCGTCAAGCAGCTGTTCGGCGGTCTGGGTCAGAATTTCGTGAACCCGGCGGCCACGGCGCGTGTGATTCTGCTGGTGAGCTTCCCGGCGGCCATGTCCAACTGGGTGGAGCCGTTCTACTATAAATCGTCCTCCGTGGTGGATGCCGTGACCTC
>JAFTRF010000126.1 GCA_017462405.1 Clostridia bacterium
AATATGTTCTTCGTAGGACCGAAAGAGTCCTCGCTGGCGGTATTTTCGTGGTTTGCCACGCAATTCGGCTGGTACGTCAGCACCGCGCTGTACATTCCGTCGGTCTGTCTGGGTACATACGTGATTTATCTGCCGTTCTATCATTATAAAAACAAAAAGAAAAAAGCCGGTACGACAAACTTACAGGAGTAACCAAAGGGCGCATTGCATTTCAACGCAATGCGCCCTTGTGTTTTTCTTATTCCATTTTCAGCCGCAGTTCGCGGTGGATGACCTTGCCGTTCCGGTAAAATACGCGGGGTACGCGCTTCGACACGGCGCAGGTCAGCTCATAGGGGATCGTCCCGGCCATGTCCGCCATATTTTCCAGCGGATTCAGTACACCGAAAATCTCTACCTCGTCGCCCACCTGCACGTCCGGCAGTTCCGACAGGTCGATCATGCACATATCCATACAGATGCGTCCGCGGATGGGGGCGGGGCCGTAGTTGGTCGCTACCGCATACCGGTTCGACAGACAGCGGAAGAAGCCGTCCGCATAGCCGATGGGCAGTACGCCGATGCGGGTGCGCTTGACCGTTTCAAACAGGCGGCCGTAGCTGAGGGTGGTGCCGGGCTCGTAGATCTTGATGGTGTTGACCACCGTTTTCTCCCGCATCACCGGGCGCAGACCCAGCTTTTTGGCAAACGGGCCGTACCCGTACAGCAGCAGACCGGGGCGCACCATGTCCAGATAGGTTTCCGGGTAATTGGCCACAGCACCGGTGTTGGCACAGTGCCGGATGCGGAATTTCACGCCGCCCTGCTCCACGGCTTCGATGACCTGGCAGAACAGGTCGAACTGCTTTCTGGTGTAAGCTTCGGATTCGGGGATGCCCTCGTCGTCGGACACGGCAAAATGGGTGAATACACCCTCCGGATCCAGATTGGGCAGCTTGCAGGCGCGGAGAATGTTCTGCACGCCGCTGTCGAAATGGGGCGGGGCGCAGATGAAGCCCAGCCGGGACATACCGGTGTCCAGCTTGATGTGAACCCGGAGCGTTTTGCCCAGCTTGGCGGCAGCTTCGTTGTATTCCAGCGCTTTGCGCTCGCAGGTGACGGTCTGGGTGATATTGTTGGCGATCAGCTGCCCCACCTGCTCCGGCGGGGTATGCCCCAGCAGCAGGATGGGCAGGGTGATGCCGTTGTAACGCAGTTCTCTGGCTTCGTCCAGACTGGACACCGCCAGATAATCTGCACCCAGTTCCTCCAGAATGCGGGAGACTGCGATGGCGCCGTGACCGTATGCATCGGCCTTGACCACGCCCAGAAAGCGCGCGCCGCCGGTCCGCTGACGCAGCGTGCGGTAATTGTGTGCCAGAGCATCGAGATCGATCTCGGCCCATGTTCTTCGAAGATCCGACATGATTTCCCACTCCTTCCCGCACCGGAGATCCGCTGCGAGTTGTATTTTGAATCGTGCATTGCACAGTAAGGTTCTGTTCTTTTTATTATACGATATTCATAAAATAATGTCAATTCATCCGGACCGGGTTTTTGCGCTGGGATTCGTAAATCTTGCAAAAATCGGCTATTTTTTGATAAAATTAACAAATTGTACACAAAACGAAGCAACAATTGTGTTATGATAGATGCATCACAATGGGCGTATTCTGCCCGGCGGTACGATGCCGCGGCGGATCACCCGGAAAGGAATGGCATAGATGAAGATTCAGTTTCTCGGTGCGGCTCATGAAGTGACCGGCTCCTGTACGCTGCTGGAGGCGTGCGGCAAGAAAATTCTGGTGGACTGCGGCATGGAGCAGGGGAAGGATCTGTATGAAAATGTACCACTGCCCTGTGCGCCCGGCGAGGTGGATGCGCTGCTGCTGACCCACGCCCACATCGACCATTCCGGCCGGATCCCTGCGCTGACTGCAGGCGGCTTTACCGGCCCCATTTATGCCACCGGCGCAACCAAAAAGCTGTGC
>JAFTRF010000009.1 GCA_017462405.1 Clostridia bacterium
CATAGCCGATGAAAATTACGGCAGAGAAATACGACGTACCGTAGGCGAAGGCCGTCAGCCACGGGCCGACCGACCGGCCGCCCAGCACGAAGCCGTTGACGTCGGTGGCGCTCTTGCGGCAGTAGATGCCTACGGCGATCATAACCGCGAAGAAAACGCACAGCATGGATACTTTGATGAACATTTGGATCCTCTCCCTTTTCTTTTTAACAAAGCAGGACGGCAGCTACGGGAAACAAAAAACGCCCTCTGCAAGCCTTGTTGGCTTACAGAGGGCGAAAATATCCGCGGTACCACCTCTATTTCCCGCAGAAAATATCCGGTTCTGCGGGCTCACGGGATACATTCATATCCCTGCACGGTAACGTGTGCTCACGTTGCAGCCTACTCGCACATCATGCTTTCGGTGCACTGCTCCCAGGATGTATTTCACGGGCGTCTCCCTGCCGTCTTGCACCAACCGACGGCTCTCTGAAGGGTTTCGCAGGTTACTTCTTCCCGATCCTTGCATTTGTTTGTTCATAGAATAACACAACCATGTTTCGTTGTCAAGCATTTTCGACAAAAAAAACTTGTTTGTTCATTGTTTATGAGCAATATCACCAATCAGATGCTGGACAATGCGATGGAGGTCCGTATCAACTCTGCGCGCCGGGTATCCAGTTCCTGAATAGACATACACTCCAGATTGGCATTCAGCAGCGTAGCCGGCTGGATCCGTTCGAGCAGGATCCGCAGCAGGCGGGTCGGAACGGGATTGCACATTTCCAGCGAACCGCACAGCCGCAGGTCTGACAACAGCACAATGGCCTCCTCCAGCGTGATGCTGCGCAGGCGCATCAGAACACCTCCGGTGCGGCGCATACATTCTGCAGCCAGTTCCGTGCCGCGCAGAGCGTTTTCGGCGCTTTCCTCCTGCCGGGTCAGCTGCAGGGCGACTGCCGACAGATTGCGCAGCACATCTTCCTCGGTCAGTCCCATCGTCAGCCGGTTGGACAACTGATAAAATGCGCCGGAAGCCTCGTTGCCCTTGCCGTAACAGCCGCGGATGGCAAAGCCCAGCCGGGTCAGGTATTCCTCGGTGCGAAGCAAGGTGCGGTTTTCCCGCAATGCCGGCAGATGCAGCACTATCGTGGCATCCAGCCCGGTCCCGATGCCTTCCGGTGATGGCCCCAGAAATCCGAAACGGTCGTCAAACGCATATGGGAACAGACGTTCCAACAATTCGTCCGCGGCCCGCACCTGCTGGTACAGATCCGTCAGCGATGCGCCATCACCGAACGCAACGATTTCCAGATGATGCTCGCAATTGATGTTGATGCAGAAAGATGCGTCCTCATTCTGCAGAACGGCTTTTCCCTGCGGCGTTTTGGCATGTTCAGATTCGATGATCTGCCGTTCGGCCAAGCTATACAGCTGTGCCTGATTCAATGTGCCGAGCGATAAAACCGACAGCGGCATCACCCGACAGATTTTGTCGCACAGTTCCTCGGTCAGACGCACCTTCTGCACATCGTTGAGGCGATGCGGGAACGGAATGCCCCGCAGATTGCGCGACAGGCGCAGGGCACTCCGGATGATCAAAGGGGTTTCGTTCATGATGAGATGCCTCCCTGCGGTGTATTCTGTATGGCGTGGATCAGATCCCGGAGCTGGGCTGCCCGCTCAAAATCCTCACGCTCGATGGCTGCTGCCATTTCGGCGCGCGCCGCGGCAATGCGGCTTTCGTTCTGCATCCGCGGGCTGGAGGACGGTGGCACCCGTCCGGCATAGCTGACTTTACCGTGAATTTTTTCGACGGTCATTGCCAGCCGTTCCCGGAATGTATCGTAGCAGGATGCACAGCCAACCACACCGATTTCGGTGATTTCCTGCATACTGCATCCACAGCACGGGCAACGGATTTCTGACTCCGGCTGTGGGGTATCGGCATAAAACCGGTTAATTTTTTTTGCATAGCCAAAGCGGATGGCGCATTCCGTACACAGAAAATGGTCGGTCAGCAGACCGCCGGTCATTTTCTTCACCCGTACCGAGGCACTTCGCCCCTTGCACACATCACAGATCATGGACATTCCTCCGTTTCCGTAATTGTTCCAGATTTTATTATAAAAGCTTCGCACCGCTTCGTCAAGCGTGCAGCCGGATTGTTTTTGCTCTGTTCACAATCCCTGCAAAAAAGCTGCACCATTTTTCTGCGGCCGCATAAGATGGGATGAACTCACTTTCAAGGAGGCAGATGCATATGTGCAACAACGGATTCAACAACTGCTGGTGGATCATCATCCTGATCCTGCTGTTCTGCAACTGCGGCGGCGGCAACAACTGCGGTATGACCTGCACGGCCAACACCAACAGCTGCGGCGGGTGCAACAATTGCGGCGGCTGTGATTGCGGCTGCTGATCCCCGGTAAAACGTGCGGCGGAACGTTGTAACCGCCGCACAAGGACGTAAACGCATGAGAAAATGCCTGCACCGGAGCAACAATGTCCGATGCAGGCATTTTCATTGTGTCAAAAATTATGCATTCTTGCTCTGCTCCAGCGCACGTGCCAGCTGATCGGGGCAGGACGTGGGATTGGTGCGGCAGGTGATGCCCTTCAGACGTGCAATGGCGTCGTCACGGTTCATGCCTTCCACCA
>JAFTRF010000127.1 GCA_017462405.1 Clostridia bacterium
CGGAAACGCCCCCGGCGATTATGTTCGTCAGCAGATCCGGATTGCCCGGAATATCACCGACAAGCCCATCGGTGTAAACATCATGCTTCTCAGCCCCTTTGCGGATGAAGTCGCCAAGGTGGTCGTTGAGGAAAAGGTTGAGGTCGTCACGACAGGTGCCGGAAATCCATCCAAGTACATCAAAGCATGGCTGGCAGCAGGCATCAAGGTCATCCCGGTGGTCGCTTCGGTCTCCATGGCCAAGCTGATGACGCGGCTCGGCGCCTCGGCACTGATCGCGGAGGGTGGCGAAAGCGGCGGTCATGTAGGCGAACTGACCACGATGGTGCTGGTGCCGCAGATCTGTGACGCAACAACCCTGCCCGTCATCGCGGCAGGCGGCATTGCGGACGGCAGAGGTGTTGCAGCGGCTTTCATGCTTGGTGCATGCGGCGTCCAGATGGGCACCCGCTTCCTGAGCGCGGAGGAATGCAATATTCATCCGGTATACAAAGAGAAAATTCTGAAGGCCAACGACCTGTGCACCATGGTGACCGGCAAACGGCTGGGACACCCCGTCCGCAGCCTGCGCACCCCGTTTGCACGGGCGTATCTCAAGGCCGAATACAGCACGATGCCCGACGATGAACTGGAAGCCTTCGCCACGGGCGCACTGCGGCTGGCCGTGCAGGAGGGCGACAACGAAAAGGGCTGTTTCCTCGCAGGTCAGATCGCTTCGATGGTCAAAAAAGTACAGCCTGCGGCTGAAATCGTAAAGGAAGTCATGGAGGACGCAGAGCCGGTTCTCCGGAGGGCAGCAGAATGGGTAAAATAGCATTTGTTTTTTCCGGTCAGGGCGATCAGTATCCCGGCATGGGCCGGGCACTGGCCGAACAATACGATGCCGCTGCGCAGGTGTACGCTCTGTGCGACAGCATCCGCCCCGGTACCTCGGCGCAGTGCTTTGCAGGAACGGAAGCGGAACTGAAAGAAACCGCAAACACTCAGCCCTGCCTGTTCGCCATGGAACTGGCGGCGGCAACGGTGTTGATGGAACGTGGCATCGTGCCCGATGCGGTTGCGGGCTTTTCGCTCGGTGAAGTGGTCGCCGCCACCGTCAGCGGTGCGTTTGACCGCGAAACCGGATTCCGGCTGGTCTGCAAGCGCGGCGAACTGATGCAGCGCGAAGCCGATAAGTTTGACACTTCGATGGCGGCAGTCGTGAAGCTGACGCCGGAACGGGTGCAGGAACTTTGCGCCCGGTACCCGGACGTCTGGCCGGTCAATTTCAACTGCCCCGGTCAGATCACCGTATCGGGTCTGTCGGCGCAGATGACCGCCTTTTTCGCAGACGTCAAGGCCGCCGGCGGACGGGCCATCCCGCTGAAAGTACGCGGCGCGTTCCATTCGCCGTTCATGAAGGCGGCGGCCGATGCCTTTGCCGGTGCGCTGGCACAAGCCGACATCCGGGAACGCACCATCACGCTGTATTCCAACATGACCGCACAGCCCTACACCGACGACGTGGTCGGCCTGCTGTCCGGGCAGATCTGCCATCCGGTGCAGTGGGAACAGAGCATCCGCAACATGATCGCGGACGGTGTGGACACGTTCATTGAGATCGGTCCCGGCAAAACGCTGACCAACATGATCAAAAAAATCAGCACCGGCGTAAAGGCCGTGACCGTGACCGAATATCTGGCGGAGGTGGCCGTATGCTGAACGGAAAAACGGCCGTCGTGACCGGCGGTTCCCGCGGCATCGGGGAAGCCATCGTCTACAAGCTGGCTTCACTGGGGGCGGACGTGGCTGTGATTTATGCGGGCAATGCATCCGCCGCTGAAAACGTGTGCAATCAATGCACCCGGAACTACGGCGTAAAAGCCCGCGCCTACCAGTGCAATGTGGCGGATTTTGCCGCCGTGAAAGATACCGTGGCACACATCAAGGCCGATTTTGGCGCAGTGCACATCCTCGTCAACAATGCGGGCATCACCCGCGACGGGCTGGTTGCCATGATGAAAGAAGCCGATTACGACGCGGTCATGGACACGAACCTCAAGGGCGCCTTCAACATGATCCGCCACTGC
>JAFTRF010000128.1 GCA_017462405.1 Clostridia bacterium
ATTGTCGTTAGCGATGCTGCATACATGGGGAAAGTCCCGGAACATCCCTAATGACCATCCACCAAAGTCCATGATATACAGGTTGACCTCGTCGGGGGAATATTGTACACACAGGGATGCAGCCAGCGTTTGCAGCATGACCGTTTTGCCGCTGCCCGGTGCGCCGATGATGGCCGTGTGGCCATCGGTACTCAAGGGCAGATGCAACGGCCTCTGGAGCTGATGACGCGGATCGTCGATCAGACCAATAATTGGTCTCAGCTCATCCTGTACCGGCGGCGGTGCTTTTTGCAGCAGATCGGGCAGATACAGCTCCCCGGGCATTCGGTTTTGCCAGATGGGGCGGGCATTCGGAATGTTTTCTTTCCGGGTATAGTTCCGGATATGGTCCACTACGGCAGCAATCTCGGTACCGTGGGCTTTTTGCTGCAGACCGCCCAACTCCGGACGGTACAGGGTCAGCGTGCCATCCGGCGCCATTTGTCCGATTTCCGGCAGCACGGCATTTGATGTGGCGTCTTTGGGATAATAGGGTGCGCCGCTGTAAAAGGACTGCACCGGCTCGAACACTTCGTCGCTGCCGACCCGTACATAGGCCCGGCCGGGATTGGTAATATATGCCGCATCGTCGTGTTCACCCAGCATCTCCTTGCTGGCAGCCGCGCTGGCTACTTTCAAGCACCAGCGGAAACGCACGTTGCTTTCACTTTCCCCGCTGACTACACCGGATGGATTTTGCGTCAGCAGGATAATGTGTACACCAATGGAACGTCCGGTCCGGAACAGCGAATTGATCTGTCCGGTAAAGTCCGGGAATTTTGCCCGAAACTCTGCATATTCATCAATCACAACAAACAGATACGGCATCGGCTCCCGCACTTTGCCAGCCTGATACAGCTTCAGATAATCGGAAATCTTGTTGACTCCGGCCTCATCAAACAAGCGTTTGCGCCGGGCCAGTTCGCTGTTCAGCGCGATCAGATTCCGCGAAATATTGACGTCCAGATCCGAAATGGTGCCTGCCAGATGGGGCAGATTCAGAAACGGCAGGATCAAGCCGGTTCCTTTAAAGTCGATCAGTACAAAGGCCGCATTTTCCGGGGAAAACTGCATCGCCATGGACAGTATCCACGACTGAATCATTTCGGACTTGCCGCTGCCTGTCATGCCAGCCACCAGACCGTGGGGGCCGTGCGCTTTTTCGTGAATATCAAAAAAGAATTTCTCGCCATTTGCACGGATACCGATGGGCACCGCCATGGATTTGTAACTACAGGATGTGCGCCACAGACTGCTAATGTCCAACTGCTCCAGATCCGGGATGTTCCACCCCTGAAGGAATGAAATGGACTTGGGCAGCATTTTCGCTTTTGCTTGGCCCGGCAGCCGGATGGGGGCCATCGCACGGGCAAAGCGCTCGTATTCCACCGCCAGCACATCGCACTCATCGGTGAACAGCTCCATAGTATGGTCGTCGGTGTGCAGCTTCATCGCCAGCCCCCCGTCCGCCTCCTTCAGTTCCAGTACACTATGAATACTGTTCGGAAAATCCGACAGCGACCTGCCCAAAAAGAGCCCGCTCACACCCAGTTCCGGTCGATTCATTGCCAGCGCTTTTTCCAGTGCTGTATTTTTCAGCGGACCGGCATCTGCCACAACAACTACATAGTATGGCAGACA
>JAFTRF010000129.1 GCA_017462405.1 Clostridia bacterium
ACGAAAGTTGGGTTTTTCTACAGTCTGGGCTCTCCCTTCGGGAGAGCTGTCGAGCGAAGCGAGACTGAGAGGGCCTGTCAAATCGACCACACAACCGAAGGAGGAATTCTATGCGCGCATTCCGGGACAAAATCACCCTGTACACGGAAACGCAGGACTACGGTGCCGGGCGCGGCCAGACCCGTTCCGACGAGGTCACCGTCCGGTGCCGGGTGGAAGAAGTGGGCACGCTGGTCAGCCAGACGGCGGCCGCCGCCGGGATCACGCTGACCCATCAGGTGATCCTGTGGAAAGCGGAATACAGCGGACAGAACCGAGCGGAACTGGACGGAACGGCCTATGAGGTGCAGAACACCGGCCGTACCGAAAACAGCCTGCAGATCAAGCTGCTGCTGCGGAGGGGATGACCATGTTTCATTATGAAATGGACCCGACAAGGTCCATTGAGGCATTTCTGAATCGGCTGGACCGCGTGGACGAACGCACCGAAAACGCCGCCGCTGCCGCCGTGGAGGCCGCCGGAGACACCATTACAGAGAAGCAAAGACAGCTGTGCCCGGTGCGGACGGGCAAGCTGAAAAGCAAGATCCACCGGGGCAAGGCGTACAAAAACAAATCCGGCAATTACACCGTCCGCTGCGGCCTTGATTTCAAGCGGGATCCGGACGTGCGCGGCGCGGCAGTCAGTGCGGAATTCGGTCGGGACGGCGGCACCAACCGACGGGGACAGACGGTGCCGCCCCAGCGGGCGACGCCCTTTATCCGCCCCGGCGCGGATGCGGCCCGTGAAGAAGCCGCCCGGCGCATGGAAGACGTGTTTTTCCGGGAGGTGGGGCTGAATGAATGACGGATACAGCGAAATCGACACCATTTTGCAGCCGCTGGGCCTGCCGTATTATCACGGGATGCCCCGGCTGACGGCATACCCCCGGCAATACCTCGTGTATGACCTGTACGACGTGCCGGACTGCTACGCCGAGGACGAGGAGCAGTCCGACCAGCTGACGGCGACGGTGTCCGTCGTTTCCGGCGCGGCGGATCCGGCCTTGTACCGCCGGGTGCGGCAGGCGATGAAAAATGCCGGATGGATGTACGGCGGCGGACGGGACGCAGAAAATGCGGATATTTTCCCGCCGACCGTCCGCCACATCATGGAATTTACGAAATCTTACGAAAGGGAATGAGAACCCATGGGAGAAGAAAAAAGAAAAGCCAACATCGGCCTGCGCCGTCTGGTCGTCTGGCCGGTGACTGCCGAAACCACGGTGGGACTGACCTACGGCGATGCGCATGAATTTGCCAAGGCGCTGATGACGCTGACCGACACCCCCTCCGCGTCCAGCGGTGCGCTGGAGGCCGACGACCAGACCGTGGATGAACTGGCCGCCATCGACGGGGGCGACCTGAAAGTCGGCGTCACCGGCATTCTGGCATCGGAGCGTCAGCTGCTGTACGGCACTACCGCCAAAAACGGCACCGACGTCACCAACAAGGACGACAATTCGCCCTATGTGTGCGTGGCCTGTATGTTCAACCGGGGCGGCGGCCAGTTCGAACTGCGGAAATACCCCCGCGCGAAGTTCCTGCCCGGCGAGGAAAAGTCCGAAACCAAGCGCAAAGGGCAGGTGCAGTATTACACCACCGACCTGTCCGGCTCTTACAGTCCCACGCTGCACAACGGTGACATCCGCTACATCCGTGTGGCGGATGCGGAAGCCGACAAGACCGTGATCGACAACTGGTTTACCGATGCGGCATACAACGGCACCGAGGCCACGGCTGCGGCGCAGACCACGGAGTAATACGCTGCCGCCCGGAGCCCGTACAAACGGCACGGGCGGTTTTTGATATCAATGAAGAATGAATGATGAATATGGAATAATGAATAATTCCGGAAGCGGCTTCGCCGCTTGGATTGATATTGGGGAGGTGGAAAAACGAATGATGCTGAAAGAACTGGATGCACAGCGCATCCCCATCGAATTGGGCGGCGTGCAGACCTATCTGCGGTACAACCTCAATGCATACCGCTATCTGGAGGAATATTTCGCCGGCGGCATTCACGACCTGCTGCGAAAGGACATGGACGCGTGGACCACCGGTGAAACCATGCACCTGCTCCGGGCGGGGCTGATCGACGCGTACTACGAGCAGAACGAAGCACTGCTGAACCAGTGCGATTTCAAAACCCTGCACCCCACGATGGCCGCATTGGGGCGGATGCTCCGGCAGGAGGATCTGCCGGAACTGGTGGGGCAGATCTTCGCCGGGATGCTGCTCAGCTTGCCGGAGGTACCGGTGGGGATGCCGCCAAACCCTCCGGCGGACGTACCGGCCCGGACTATGGGCGGCTGAGGTGCCTGTACGTCGATATCATGCATCACACCGAGCGGGAGTTCCGCCGCGCCACCCTGCGGGAACTGCTGCAGCGGTGGGAGATCTACGCCGAGTGCCGCGGCTGGAAAGAGCCGGTGGCGGAGGTGCAGGACGTGGTGGAGTAGCCGCCCGGAAGCAATGCTGACAACTGAAAGACCGGAGAGGGGGCAGGTCTTTGGCCCTCTCAGTCTCGCTTCGCTCGACAGCTCTCCCGGAGGGAGAGCCAAGAAACAAGACGAAAGCTTTGCAAAGCCCCCCTTGCCTCTCCCTCCGGGAGAGGTGGCAGCCCGAAGGGCTGACGGAGAGGGCTTGCTCAAGTTGACCGCATTGCTTCATATTATCTCATTTCACAGGAGGAAACACCATGCCAAACGGACATGACCTGTTTGCCAGTGCAAGGCTGGACGCGTCCGGTGTGTCCGAGGGGGTCAAGCAGGCGAAAACCGCGCTGACGACCTTCAACCGGGCGCTGATCGAAAACAAATCCGAGATGAAAGCCGTCAGCACCGAACTGAAACAGCTGGAAAAAGCGCAGTCGGAGCTGGCGCAGGAAATGAAGAAAACCAACCAGCCCACCGAAGAACAGCAGGCGAAAATGGCGCAGTTGTCCGACCGCATCGGGGAACTGCGGATGCAGTCTGCCCGGCTGAAAACCGAGGAAACCGACCTGAAACGCAAAATCAGCGGCACGACCAAGGAGTTGGGGCAATATTACGACAAGGCGAAGCAGGCATCCGATGCCACTGGTACCATGTCCACAAAAATGCAGGGGCTTGGGGCGGCGCTGAAAGCGGTGGCGATGGGCTACACCGGAAAGAAGCTGTACGACGCCCTCATCGGGAACAATGCGGACATGGAGCAGTATTTGGCGTCCTTCGAGACGGCGCTTGGTTCCGCAGAAGCGGCCCAGCAGATGGTGCGGAACATCGCTTCCTTTTCTGCCCGAACACCGCTGGAGCTGCCGGACGTGTCGGAATACACCAAGCTGCTGATGAATTACGGCTATGCCTCCGACGGGGTACTGGACAAACTGCAGCAGCTGGGCGATCTGGCTGAGGGCAATGCCACCAAGCTGGGGAGCGTCACCAAAGCCTACGGGCAGATGTATGCCAAGGGTAAGGTCACCGGCGAAGAACTCCTGCAGATGACCGAGGCCGGGGTGCCACTGCTCAATGCGCTGGCATCCACCATGAACCGGACCGCCGGGGAAGTGCAGGACATGGTCAGCAAGGGGCAGGTGGGCATTGCGGAACTGGATGCGGCCATCGCGTCGCTGACCACCGGCACCGGGCGGTTTGCCGGGGCGATGGAAAAGCAGAGCACCACCATGAACGGGATGCTGTCCACCTTGCAGGACAACCTTGCCCAGATGGGCCGGGATGCAGGTCAGCAGGCATTTCAGCAGACCAAGGCGGCCCTGTCGGACGTGCTTGCGCTGCTGGAAAAAGCGCAGAAGGACGGAACGGTGACAGCCATTGCGGAAACTGCTGGAAAAGCAATAAAGAATATTATCGAGGTGATCACGGGACTAATAAAAGCGGGATATGACTGTAAGGATTTGCTGGCGGCATTACTTGTTGTAGTGGCTGCATACAATGTTGCAGTTGCTGCCACCCCAGCACTGTTAGCAGCGCAAAAAGTGGAAACCATTGCGGTGTCTCTTGCGACTGGAGAGTTAACGCTAAAACAGGCCGCATTAAACACGGTAATGAATGCGAATCCATATGCATTGGTGATAGCCGCTTTGACGGGATTATGTGCAGGAATGGTGACGCTTAAGGCTCATATCAATGAAGCCAACGATGCCTACACCCAAAGTGTAAAAGCAACAGAAAAAGCAACACAGCAATCCGAAGCGCATGCCCGAATGATTCGGAACACATACAATGAGTATGAAGCATTGAGAACGAAACTCAGTAAAACCGAACAGGACAAAGACAATCTTCGAAAAGCCGCAAAACTTCTTCAGGCAGTATTAGGAGAGGGTGTCGAAGTAATTGATGCACAAACAGGTGCTTATAACGATTTGTCGGGAAGCATTGAAAAGGCTATCGAAAGAGCGGAAGCACAGGCGAAGTTGAATCGTATTGCAGAAGAATACGAAGAAGCCGTCAATAACATCAGTACCGCCCAAGAAAAACTGAATAAACTGAAGGAAAAACAGGAAAACGATTGGACCACACAAACATTCGGCAAAATGGGACAGGGTATTGATATAAGGTCATGGCTCAAAGGTGATGGTATGACAATGGCATCACAAATTGACATACTTCAGTCGAAGGTAGATGGCTATAACGCAGTTATTGAATACCACAATCAGATTTTACGAGAGTCAATAGGTGATTCTGAACAAGCGGCAAGCCAACTGGACGAACAAAGCGAAAGAGTGGGAAAAATGACCGCTGCCGCCGGGGAACTGGCCGATGCGCTGGCATCCGTGGAATCGGCCACCAAGCTGTATGAGTCCGTGACCGAGGAAGTCAAGGAAACGCAGACGCTGTCCTTGTCCACCATGCAGAAAATCGTGGACAAGTACCCCGAAATGGAGGACGTCATCTACCGCTACATCGGCGGGCTCATCAAAGAGCAGGACGTGCTCAACGCCATGGCGGGGTGCTACAAGGCCGACTACAACAACTATTACAGCCTCATCCGCGCCAAACTGGCCAACGACACCACGTTTTACAACAACGTGATTGCCGCCAACACCGGCATCGTCAACAAATACAAGGAGCAGTATAGCATCGATCTGGCCAACTACGCGTCCTACACCGCCGCCAAAGCCGCCATTGACGAGCAGTATTACAAAGCGGTCAGCACGGCACCCGATCTGGGTCCGGCGGCGCTGACCGACATCCGCAGCGGCAATACCCTGTCGTCTGTGCGCCAGTCTGCCGCCAAAGCCCGGCTGAAAGCACAGGGCGAACTGTCCGCACTGTTTCACAGTGCATTCACCGGCGCGGGGGCCAACTTCCAGACGCTGGTGAAGCAGTCCGTGGCGAATGCCAAGGGGCAGACCTCGCAAAGCGGCGGATCGGGCAGTTCGGCGGCAAAGCAGGAACTGTCCGCGTATGAAATCGCCAACGAAGCCTATAAAAAGCTGGTGAACGAGCGCATCGAACTGGTCGAAGCCGAGCGGGACGCCAAAAAGGAGGCATTGGACGAAGCCATCGCCGCCATTGATGCTGAAATCGAAGCCCGGAAGCGGCTCACTGAGGACAAATCCATTGAAAAGGAGATTCAAGCCATCGAAGCACAGCTGACCTATGCCAAAATGGATGATTTCTCCCGGATGGAACTGGAACGGGAGCTGCAGAAACTCCGGGAAGAACAGGCGGAGACGCAGTGGCAGCGGGATATGGCCGACCAAAAGGCCGCATTGCAGGCCGGGTACGACACCGCATCGGAGGAACTGCAGGCCATGGTGGAGGAATTGCGCCGACGGCTGGATTATGCCGGGACGCTGTTTGACCGGCTGGACGGCGGCGCACAGACGGCGGCAGGCATCGTCAACAACAACAGCACCACCGCCAACGTGCAGATCGTCAATCAGGCGCTGTCCGCCGGACAGATCGCGCGGGAAATCATCCGCCAGCTGATGGACGGCGTGATCTGAGGGCAGAGAGGGCTTGCGGCAGGTTGTAGGGTCCGACGTCCTCGACGGACCAAAATCTACGGACCGTCCGGGAGCAATGCGTGAGCCCTCTCCGTCAGCCCTGCGGGCTGCCACCTCTCCCGGAGGGAGAGGCAAGGGGACTTTGCAAAGTTTAGTCTTGTTTCTTGGCTCTCCCTTCGGGAGAGCTGTCGAGCGAAGCGAGACTGAGAGGGCTTTTCAGCATCGCAAAATCCTGAAGTTGACCGCATTGCCTCAGAGGGGCATTGAGACGGCAGAGAGGTTAGAACCGTCGTCCGCACACTGAATCCAATACATTATGATCTGAGGGAGAAATGCAGTATGTACCGGAAAATTTTATACATCAGTCCGCAGGGGCGATCCATTGAATTCGGCCCTTGCGGGATCTATCGCCTGCGCTCCATCGACACCAGCGGGCTGGGGACCACCTCCGACACCGTCCGCGCACTGAACACCCACGGCACCGCCGCCGGAGAAATCCTGTACAACCAGCGCACCATCCCGTGCCGGCTGGCACTGGTCGGCACGGACAGCGGACGGCACAGTATGGTGCGTCTGCGGGAGGCGTGGCAGACGGTGCTGCGGGTCATGGCACCTCACGTC
This sequence comes from Clostridia bacterium, assembly GCA_017462405.1. GTDB lineage: Bacteria > Bacillota > Clostridia > Oscillospirales > Acutalibacteraceae > RGIG4076. The sequence continues at coordinate 6,614 of JAFTRF010000129.1, forward strand.
ACCGCCACGCTGCAGGTGTGGGACGGCAGCGACACGCCCTACACCATCCGCTGCCGTCCGCTGGAAGTGCCGACGCTGACCCGCAAACTGGGCGCGTGGTATAACTTCGATGTGGAGCTGATTGCCGATGACCCGTTCTGGCGGGAAGTCATCCCGGAGGAGCAGACGTGGACGGGGGACCCCATCCGTATTTACAATGAACAGCCGATGGAAATGCCGTTTACGGCGACGGTCACCGGTCCGGTGGACAGCGTGGAGATCACCTGCGGCGGACAGCGGCTGTTTGTCAATCAGTCCATCCCGGAGGGGCAGACGCTGATCATCGACACCGACCGCCGCCGCGTCACGCTGGACGGGGCCTATGCCGGGCACAAGCTGTCGGTGGACAGCGACTATTTCCGTCTGCCCACCGGGGAGAACACGCTGGAGGTCACCTGCACCCAGCCGGTGACGTTCCGCTTTATCCGATTGTATTTGGGGGTATAAACAAATGTTGATGCAAATTTTCAAACCGCTGGAGGACGACACGCAGACCTTTCCGGGCAACAAGCTGGGGGACGTGCCGAACCTCCTGTCCTACGAATACCACAAAAAATGGCGCAGCCCCGGCACCTTTACCGCGGAGCTTCCGCTGGATGCGGAGTGCGCCGGGATGCTGGAAGCCGATCTGCTGCTGCACATCGACGGTGATACCCTCATCGTGCGGGACATCCGCCGCGATGACCGGGCGTGCACCGTTACCGGCGAGGACCTGAAAGGCTACACCCGCCAGCGCATCACGCTGTACGGCGAAGCGCAGGACACGGGCACACAGGGCTATGATGTGGTGCAGGGAACCACCGAAACCTGCGTCAAGCACTACGTCGACCGCAATCTGGTCAACCCCTCTGACCCGCACCGGCGCATTCCCGGCATGATCATTGCCGACAATCAGGAGCGGGGCCTGCCCGATGACCGTTACATGGCGCGCCTGCAGCCGTTGAGCGATGTGCTGGAAGAACTGTGCGACGGTGCGCAGTGCGGCTACGACATCACCGCCGATTGGGCGCAGAGCCGGCTGGTGTTCGATTTTGCTGCCCCGGTGGACAAAACCGGCACCAACATCGTCCGGGACCGGGTCGTGTTTGCGAAAAAGCGGGGGAATGTGCTGGGGCTCTGCCGGGAGCAGACGACCTCCAACTACAAAAATGTATTTTATGCCACCCGTGCCAACGGTACCCTCGCCGCCGATGCCGTCACCAAAATGGTGCTCCGGGAGGGGGCATCCACGCCGGGCGGTCCCTACCGCCGGGAGCAGCACGTGACGGTGTCCCCGGATTCCGTGGAGGATATGGATCGCTACGCCCGCAAGGAGGCGGAAAGCTACACCGCCACCGACAGCTTCGAGGTCACCCCGGAGGCTGCCGCGGATTACGGCATCCACTACACCGTCGGGGATGTCGTCACCGTATTGGACGAGTTCACCGGACAGACCACCGACAAGATCATCACCGAAGCGCGCAAGGAGTACACCCCCGGAGGCCGCCGCATCTCGCTGACCCTCGGAGACAAGAAGCCGAAGCCGCTGAATGCGCTGAATCAGAAAGCCGAGCAGACCCATTACGACGTCACCAAGCTGACGCTGGATGCCGCCGGGAAAGAGGACGTCCGGCAGGAAATGGCGGAGCAGACCTCGCTGTTTGAGGTGTTCAATGGCCTGATGGCGGAGTCCTGCGGCCTGTATCAGACGGTGGAAACGGACGACGACGGCGGCAAAATCTACTATTTCCACGACCGCCCCACGCTGGCGGACAGCACGAAAATCTGGAAGCGCACCGCCAACGGCTTTGCCGCTTCCAATGACGGCGGCCAGACGTGGAACAGCGGACACACCGTGGACGGCAACGTGATCGCCCAGATGCTCATCGCAAACAAAATCCAGAGTCCCACCGACCCCTCCGTGTACATCGACCTGCTCAACGGCATCATTGCCGCCAAGTATTTGATGGACAGCACCACCAGTTCCAAGGTGCAGCTCGGTTCCGACGGCACCACCTCCGAAGGAATGTTCCTGATCCGGGACGGCATCATGCGCATGATGCTGTCCTCCCAGCCGTACGACGGCGTGCTGTCCGGGTGGCGGTCGTGGCTGCTGACCCGGAACGACCTGCACATTCAGGGCGCGGACAATGCCGACGGCATTCCGCTGCGCATCATTCTGACCCGGAACACCGACGGCGAGGACAAGATTGCGTTTGAACTGGACGGCACTACCAGAGGACAGGTCCGGGAAGACGGCTACCACGGTTGGATTCATACCGAGTGCCTGTACTCGGAAACCGGGATGTTCCGCATCCTGTTTGACGAGTCGTCCGGCGTTTGCCACTTTCAGGTGCGTCAGCGGGATGGCACCTATGCGGATACTGCCACGATGTCCGTTGCCGGATTTCTGCAAATGAATATGGGCTAAGGAGGAACGAAATGACGTTTCTACCGACAGGGGACCCCGACCGCCCGCTCGATGCGGACGCGGTATACTTCATCCGCCTGTGGTATTACGGGCGGTACAACGGCGCGACGGCCGTGCGACAGCTGAGCATCCGCCAGATCGCGCA
>JAFTRF010000130.1 GCA_017462405.1 Clostridia bacterium
TCGTTGGCATATGCAAAGCGGTCCGCCATCCAGCTGCAAGAAAAACAGGATCGGATGCGCACATCCGTCGCGGCCAGCAGCAGGGCATACATACCGCCATAGGACAATCCAGCTGCCCCGATCCGGGCCGGGGCAATCCCTTCCCGCTGAATAAAATAGTCCAGCGCGCCCCGGATCAGCCACAGCTCCAGCGCAGTGACCGATCCGTCCAGCTGACGCAGACGGCCGTTGACCAGCCATCGGTGATAAGGGTTGCCGTACTTTTCGATCTTCCACAGCAGCAGCTGAGGTGCAAATACGCTGCATCCCCGGTCGGTCAGCCGCCGGGCCAGGTGGTTGTAGTTGGCCGAATCGTTGTGAATGCTGCCGATCATCTCCGGCGTACCCTCACCGCCGTGGATGGCTACTACAAAAGGCGCTGCGGCCGGGTTCGCCTGCTGAAAATAGATGCCGTAAAACTGAATGCCGCAGGGGAACGTGAGCTGCATTCGGTAAATTTTCACGCCGTTGTCTGTCGCTACAAAGGTCTTTTTCACCTGGGGCAGCTCGGTTGGGCGGGTCAGCGGCACGCCCAGCATCCCGGTAAATGCCCGGCGGTAGCCTTCCGGGTCTGCCGCATAGGCTTCCGGAGACATATATGCTGCCCGTTCCCGGTCGGCCTCCGCCTTTTCTGCCTCCAGAAACTGCTGTATGCTGTCCACATAGTCCTGCCGGAACGGGGTGTCCCGTGTTACCCGTTCGCTGTAATAATAATCTGCCATACCTCTTCCTCCTTTTATTTCAAAATTTCCGCCGGAACCTCCATCGCCATCCGTTCATAGCCCCGCTTGCTGGGGTGCAGATGGTCGCCGGAATCGTATTCCGGGGCAAACCAGTCGGGCCGGTCCGGATCCCGCAGAGCCCGGTCAAAATCAATGCATCCGTCGATCAGATCGGTGGTTCGGATAAAATCGTTGTAGGCATGGCGCATTTCCTGCCGGAAAGGCGCGTCGGTCCGCCAACCGCCCATGGGCAGCAGCGTACCCACATACACCCGGTACCCATAGCTGCGGGCCTGGGCAATATAGGTTTTCAGCCCCTCAATTAACTGTTCCACCGTGGGCAGATCGCTCATGGGGCGGAACACATTCACCTGCTCTCCCACGGGATGAATGATGTCGTTGATGCCCTGCTGGATGATCACCACATCCGCGCCGTCGGTGGGCACTTCATGGTGAAACCGATTTTCTCCCTTCAGTCCATAGGATTCATAGGTCAGACAGCTGTATTGCCGCAGAATGCGGGATCCGCTGGTCGCCCGACGCACAATCGCCGTATGATGGCAGCCCTCCCGAACGCAGCGCATTGCCAGATCATCCGGCCAGTCCTGAGCCGTAATGGAGTCGCCGTAACACACCACCGCATGATTTTCACTCCCGGTATGCACCGACACGTTGCTGAGAAAATAAAATAAGTGGGTACTGCGGGAAGTCATAATGTCGATGTTGGTATTTTCCGTCTGGTCGCCATTGGCGTACAGCCCTTCCGACAGCGGGCCGCAGGTAAACACCACCGACCGCATCAGCGTAAAATCCTTCAGATAAAAGCTGACCTGAATCACTTCACCCATACGCAGCGTCAATGTCAGAGGATCGCTTTCTACCCGAGCCCCTGCACCGATGGTCACTTCATCTGCACCCTGGAACCGCACCGTGTAAAATGCCCCGCCGTAAAATACCGTGGTTTTGTTCAGCGTAATGGGCTCGGTGCCGCAGTAATTATCGAAGGTCAGCCGCAGCCCCGTCCCCGCAAACGGAATATGAATGGGATACCGGATGGTAATATCCTTGGCATATCGTTCCGGCCGGTTTTCTGCTACGCTGACCGCATTGCCCCACACGCTGACCCAGCGGCTCTGTTGATCTGTCA